>CAZZZQ010000344.1:0-4685 GCA_964658405.1 uncultured Sphingomonas sp. | reverse complement strand
CGACCTCGATATCAGCGATCTGCTCCCCTCCGAGCGCACGTTTCAGGTAAGGCGCCAGCCTGCTGTGGAAGCTGGGATGATTGTCCTGTACGAGCTTGCCGATGTGGGCAGCGATCGGCATGTCGTTCATATCGGCGAGGCGCTGGTTGAGGCTGATGTAGCGGAAGTTGCGATCGAGAAAGCAGAGCCCCACGGGCGCGCCGTCGTAGATCGCCTGCAGCTGTGCGAGCCGCTGCGTAGGCAGAGCCTCGAGGCTTGAAGCGGCCCAGCCTTCACCCGGCGACATGGGCCGTGGACTCATCTCGCGGGGAGGCGCCGCGATAATGCTCGCAATCTGATTCGCCGGGACAGGACGTCCGTACAGCCAGCCCTGACCCTGCTCGCAGCCGAGCCAAAGCAGCATATCGGCCTGCGCCTCCGTCTCCACGCCCTCCGCCACCGTGATCATTCCGAGGCTGTGGCCCAGACCGACGATCGAGGCCACAATCTTCCGGCTCTCGCGCGTCTTCGTCATGGAGTTGATAAAGCTGCGGTCGACCTTCAACTCGTCGAACGGCAGAGACTGGAGATGCGAGAGGCTGGAGTAGCCGGTGCCGAAGTCGTCCAGCGCCAGCCTGCAGCCGAACTCCTTCAGCTCGCGCGCCGTCTGCGTGGCGCGCTTCAGGTCGGTGAGCAGGGCGCTTTCGGTGATCTCGACCATCAGCTTGTCCAGCGAAAAGCCGGTATTCTGCGCCATCTCGCAGAGCTCGGAGGTCAGATTCTCGTCGCGCAGCTGAAACGGGGAGACGTTGACCGAGAGCAACAAGGGCGACTCGAGGACCACAGCCGCAGAGAATGCCTTCAAAAAAACCTGGTGCATCAGGCGGCTGATCAGACCGTTTTCTTCAGCAAGCGGGATAAAGTTCGCCGGCAGGACGAGGCCATACTCCGGGTGCTGCCAGCGCGCGAGCACCTCAAAGCCAGTCAGGCGGCCAGTGTGCAGACCGACCACCGGCTGGAAGCAGGGCACCATCTGGTCGCGGTCGAGAGCCTTTTTTAGATCTGCAAGTGCTACGTCCATCAGTTCGGCACCTCAGTGTCTCGAAGGGATAGAGACACGGGAGCGTATGCGTGTCGTCCTGTGTGTAGCTTACATGTCGATGATAACGATGGAGATGAGAGGCACCGGATCCATGGGGCGGACCGCCGCTCTAAGGCTGAAAAACGCAGCGGCCCTGCGGGGAAGCAGTGTGCTAAACTCCCGCATGCCTCTCATCCTGATTCTAATAATCCTGTTGCTTCTGGTCGGTGGCGGCGGCGCCTATATGGGCCCCGGCGTCGGATACTACGGCGGCGGCGTGATCGACATCATCATCGCCCTGGTCATTCTCTACCTGATCTTTGGACGGGGCCGCTCCCGGCTCTAAGAGACGGCGCAATGGCCCCGGCTGCCGTCTTCAGACGCTGGCCGGGGCCATCTGCCTCGACTAGCGGCCAGCGGGAAACGCCGCTTCCGCGCCAGGCTGTGTCCGTATGGAATCCACCTCGAGATAGATCCGGTCGATGTCCGGGAAGGCGGAGCGGATGGCGGTCTCGACGCGGTCGACCGTGGCCTCGATTGCCGATCCCGCCAGGTTGCGCCGAAACTGCACGTTCATCGTCAGCAGCACGGTATGCGGGCCGAAGTACATCGTGAACGGGTAGCCGGCGCGCTCGACGTCGGGATCGTCCTGTACCAGGGCGCGAATGGCGCGAAGCGTGGCAAGATCAGCGCCTTCGCCGACCAGCAGGGCCTTCGACTCAGCGATCAGCAGCACTGCGACCGTAAGCAGGATCAGCCCGATCACAATCGAGGCGGCTCCATCGGCCTGCGGAATCCCGAAGTTGTGGCTGATGAAGATGCCGGCAAACGCGGCGACCAGGCCGAGCAGCGCGGCAGAGTCTTCAAACAGGGTCGTGAAGCCGCTCGGATCCTTGCTGGCGTGGATCGCCTGGAGCACCGGCCGCCCGGGGTTCGCAGCGCGGAACTCACGAAGCGCAATGCGCAGGGCCGAGGCCTCGAAGACGAAGGCGATGCCGAGGATGGCGTAGGACCAGGTCGGATCCTGCGGAGCGCCCGGGTGCAGAACGTGCTCGATCCCCTCGACGATCGAGATTCCGCCGCCCAGGAAGAAGATCAGCAGGGCGACGATCAGACTCCAGAAATAGAGCTCCTTGCCGTAGCCAAAAGGGTGCGTCTCGTCGGCGGGGCGCGCCGCCTGCCGTTGACCGACCAGCAGCAGGATTCCATTGCCGCAGTCGACAAAGGAGTGAATCGCCTCGGAGAGCATAGCGGAGGAGCGCGTGAAGATAAAGCCGACGATCTTGGCGACTGCAATCGCCACATTGGCGGCAATTCCAGCGTAAATACTCTTGCGGGATGAAGACACGTTCGCTCCTTCAGAGCAGGTTCAGTACAGCAATCAGCGGAGCAGCCGTCGTACCCCTTCGGTCACCGCGCCATAGACAACGTTGCCGGAGAGGCCGCCGAGATGCTGCACGGGTGTTCTGTCCTGCGGCATCGGAACCATGCCGAGCGCCGGGAGCACGACCTCGCTTGCGCCCGTGAAGAGCACGGCGCCGTAGGTCGTTCCGAATCCGGCCGTCGCCGACGGCACGTACTCCGCGATCACCCCGTAGACGCCTCCGCAGAGGATCCCAAACGCATACTCCGCGATCGGCGCTGCGTTCTTCTTCTGCGCGGACGAGAGCGTCACTCCCGCCGCATCGGCGACGGCCTTCGTGGTCTGGACATGCGCCTTGTCGAAGCCCTCCAGCAGCTGCTCCTGCTGCTTCGTGTAGGTGTGCCCATCTCCGACCTGGTCTTCGATCGCCTTCGACCCGGCAAGCGAGAGCTTCTGGAAGACATTCAGAGCCACCGTCCCCACGGCCCCGCCAATCGCTCCCGCCGCAAAACCCTTCCACGCTGAACGCGCCATCCGTCACCTCTGGGTGATGAGATGACGATTTCGCCTGGTCGGGCCGTGTGTCGCGAAAAAGACTTGCCTGCTAGTTGTCCGACGGACGCTCCACATGATCGACGATGAGGAAGCTGATCGGCGCGTGGGAGGGCTTGAGCTCAAGGCCGAGCTGCGCCTTCAGCGCGTCTCTGAAGTTCGCCGTATTGTCGGCGACGATGGCGTCCTCAGCTGCCAGGTCGTGGGTCCACGCGAGGCTGAAGTCATAGAGGCCGACGAGGCCGGTGCGGTCTACAACGGGGCGCGGCGTCGCGGCGATCCCGGTCATCGTAGGGATCGAAGTGGCAAGCAGCGAGAGGGCAATGGCGCGTCCCCCATAGTGCAGGCCCGGCGCGGCGGAGGGAACGTGCGCGATCACACCGCAGACCGGCGGGAGATCACTCGTACCGGCAGCGGCGCACGCGTCCGAAGCGGGATGCACCTGAAGATGCGGCCCGGGCGCGCCGGCCTTTGAGAGCACAAGCGCGAAGACAGGCGCGTCCGCGGAGAGGAGGTGGACCACCAGGTGGAAGCGGTCCGCGAGCAGGGCCTGCATCATCAGGCGCATCTGGTCGATCGAGCTATCCGCGGGCGCCCGTGCGGAGACGTCGAAGGACTCCGGTGAAGAATCGAACGAGCCCGTGACCCACAAGGGCGCACCGGACTTCGGGGCGCCGGAGAACATGTTGAAGCGGAGAGCGAGCTCCTGCGTGCCGGAGAGCTTGTAGGCAAACGCAATGTAGCGCCACAAGGGCTGGTGGGCGGCGATAAGATAGCCGCCCGCAGCGGTGCGTGCGTCGTCGGCGCTGAGGGTCGTGTAGACGTTATCCGAATCGAGCGGGATGTTGGAGTGCTGGAGCGCTCCGGATCTGCTCGGCCGGACCGAGGCAACGTCGAAGGCGACCGGTGCCGGAGGAAGCGTCTGCGCGAACGCAGGGCCGACCACCATGGCAACCGCAAACTTCACGAAAGACAAATACACGGCGCACCTTCGGCATCCAGTAGTACCAGACACCATACCAACGCTCAAAGGAGTATGAAAAGGCACACGGCTCGAGCATTGAAGAGGAGCATTGCCGCGCTGATCGTCACGGTCGGGTTCGAGATTGCCGTGCCGGCCGCTGAACGCTACGATCCGCGTATGCGCACTCCATCTCGTCTCCTTACTCTCCTCCCGGCTAGCGGCGCGGCGGACCACCCGGCCCGCCACCCTGATCGTTGGCCAGGAGCTGCGCGAACTTGGTCTTTTGATCCGCGGTCAGCGTGAGGTAGAGCCCCGCCTCCGCAACAGAATGAGCAAGCGTCGTCTGGCCGTTGAGCTCTCCGACCAAAGCCGAAACCTGCGTCATGCTGGCCGTATCGTTCGCCTCGATGGCCGTCGCGAGCATCTGCCGTGCCAGCCGCTCCGAGGTGTGGATGGTGGCCTCAGCGGTCTGTTCGGTGGTGAAGAGCACGAGCGCCTGCTCCTGCTGGGTCGGCGTAAGGCTTAGGGTCTGCGTGTAGCGCTGGACCATCATCTGGGCCATCTGTGCCGCGGTCGGTTCATTCTGAGCGGGGAGCATGGGTGCGAGTGCAAGGGCCGCTGCAAGTACAAAGGCGCTACGTTTCATCAAGTCTCCGTGACGATCGATTGTCGGTACTGATGAGGTAGACGAGGATCAGAGCGCCTCGGTGTACACGCGGGTTCGACGCGGGCGCGGACGGTGCCGT
>CAZZZQ010000343.1:0-4691 GCA_964658405.1 uncultured Sphingomonas sp. | reverse complement strand
TCACTCCGTCCTGGACGATGTACTTTGGGCCGCCGTCGGGCGTGACGACGGCGGGAACGCCGCTCGCCAGCGCCTCCAGCACGACGTTCCCGAAGGTGTCGGTGTGCGACGGGAAGACCAGGATGTCCATATCGGCGCACGCCGCCGCCAGCTCCACACCCCGCAGAACTCCGGCGAAGTAAGCCCCGGGCAGGGTCCGACGCAGCTCGTCCTCGTCGCTGCCCTGGCCGACGATGAAGAACTCGACGTTGGCGATCGCAGCCGCACTCAGCTCTCTCTGGATCTGTGCCAGCAGCGCGATGTTCTTCTCGATCGAAAGCCGCCCGACATAGCCCAGCCGGATCGTTGGATCGTCCGCACTTCGCGTGCGCCGTGCGGGTGAGAACAGCTCCGTATCGACGCCGCGCTGCATCAGGTGGCAGGGTGTGCCGGTCGCCTGCTCGAGCATCGCGCAGAGCTCCGCATTCGGCGCGAAGAGGACCTTTGCATGGCGATAAAACTGCATGGCTGCCTTCAGTGTCGCCACCTCGATCGCACTCTCCGCGGCATCGGCCCGTGGCAGCATCTTCGTCATCGAGGCCATGCGCCGTGCGAGATATTCGTGCACGTTCGTATGCCAGGATGCCGCCAGCGGCACTCCAAGCTTCCACGCAAAGTATGCGCCGAACATTCCCAGCTCACTTGGCCCGGTGATGTGGATGATGTCCGGCTTGAACGTGCGCAGCTCACGCTCGATGAGCCCCGCATGCCGCCAGAAGAGGATGTCGAACTCCAGGTCCTTTTCCACGCGCAAGGAGGCACGGGTCCGATCCAGCTCAAGGGTTCGCAGCTCGCCCGTGGCCTCAACTGCGGAGGACCGGCTACCTGCTCGTACGCAAAGAAAGGGAAGCCCGTGCCGCTCCGCGTAGGCCACGAAGTTGCGGCTGGTATGCGCAACCCCGTTGACCTCGTGGAAGGAGTCGGGAAAGTAGGCAATCCGCGGGGCCGGCATCGCTCTAGAGTACCCCTCGCATCGAAGCCTGCGGCTGTCCTAGTCGATCAACGCGGAACGCATTGCCGCGCGCATCTCGCTGCTCTCGTTCCATGCGATCCGCAACCCGCCCGAGACCGGAGCAGCACCCATCATCCGGACGCCCTTCAGAAGAACCTCGAGATAGTGTGGGCAGTGGCCGTCCTTCCAGAGCGTCGAAAGGGGCCGCACGACGCCGTTTGAATCAGGATGATAGACCCGCTCATCCCAGTTCCGCGAACCCTCCGGAAAGTCCGGGTAGTTGCGAATCGCGTCCAGGGTCGACTGCAGGATCCGGTGCTTCCAGGGCTGCGCGTACTGCGGCATAAAGAGCACATGGCTCCGGCGCTCGCGGCGCACCTCGTAGACAAACTCGGTAAAGCTGGTCGCGTGGGTCAGGTTAATGTTCGCGTTTGGCTCGACGCCATGGCGATCGCCACCGCTGATGACCAACTGGTTCCACTTGCTTGCAAGCAGCGAGACCTCGCGATTTTCCTTCCAGTTGCGCAATCCGTTCAGCTCCAGCGCATGGATAAACTGGCCGTTGACCGCGAGGAAGTCGTTGACGCGGACGTTATGCAGATCCTGCCCGACGCGGTACAGATCCCAGTTCGGATGGTTGAAGATCAGCAGGACGCCCGGAATCTCGTGCAGCTCGGAGAGCATGTCGGTGATCAGCTCCGCCGGCCGTGTCTTCACGGGCATCGTGGTAAAGGCGACGAGGCGCTCCATCCACTCCGCACCGGCGGCGCTCGGAAGATTGTGGACGCCGAGGTGGAAGGCTGTCTCGCCGAACGGAACCGTCCATTCGACCGAGACAGGGATGTGCCGGGCCGAATCGATGGACCGGAGCAGCAGGGGAGCCTTGATATCGTCGTGATCCGTGATCGAGACCAGCCCGGGGAGCTGAGTCTGCTGCTCGATCTGGTTTCGCTCCAGATCGAAGGCCAGTCGAGGGGTCAGGGGCGGGGTCCAATAGCTGTCGCGATAGCTCGGGCGGATGCCGGTCGTGCGGACGCAGCGGTCCTCAGCCCACTTCATGATCGGCGGGAGGATCTTCGAATCACCCGACATCTCGGCGATGAAGTCCAGGGTCTCACGCGACTGGTTCGTATGGCTGTGAAGTGACACGCCCGCCGAGAAGCCCTTTGCCGCCTCTCGCTCCCGCCAAAGATACGATACGCTCGACTCGCTCATGCTTCCCCCGATCTATGTGACCTTAGTGTCCGGGAGGAATGTGAAGGCCGCATGACTGCACCAAGAAAGGGTCTTCAATATCAAGCGAATCAGTGGCGTAGAAGGTTCGGGCCCGCAAAAGAACTTTGGTAATGTCTGCCTATCAGCCGCGCGTTCGGGCGATGTCCGGGCCCAGGATCTCCTGTGAGGTTGGAGCTGGCTCGCTCGGGACAGAGGACGTGTCCGAAGCATCAACCTGCATGGTGCAGGGCGCCGCGACCTCCTGCTCGAGCGCGCCACGCAGAATTTTGAAGGCCGCTTCAGGGGTATCGGCGTAGTGGAACAGGCTGCGATCCTGCGCGGAGACTGCACCGCGCTCGATCAGCGCCTCGATGTTCAGGACGCTGTTCCAGTATTCAGTCCCGTAGATCAGAATCGTAAGGTTCTTGGCCAGCTTCTGCGTCTGCGCCAGCGTGACGATCTCGAACATCTCGTCCAGCGTCCCGAAGCCGCCGGGAAAGATCACCAGCGCCTTCGCCAGGTACGCAAACCAGAACTTGCGCATGAAGAAATAGTGGAACTCGAAGTTCAGCTCCGGCGTGACGTAGGGGTTCGGGAACTGCTCGTGCGGCAGCTTGATGTTCAGCCCGATCGTCTTTCCGCCGACCTCGTAGGCTCCGCGGTTTGCGGCCTCCATAATGCCCGGACCACCGCCCGAGGTGACGACAAAGCGGTGATGCCGGCCGGGGAGCGTCATCGCCCAGCTGGTCAGCATGCCGGACAGGATCCGTGCGTCCTCGTAGAACGCGCCCATGGTCACAGCCGTGCGGGCATGACTCAGAGCACTCTCATCGGCCTCGGAGATCTCTTCGAGATCGCCCAGGCTTCGGCGTGCGGACTCCTCCGAGCGGAAGCGCGCCGAGCCGAAGAAGACGACCGTATCCTGCACGCGCTGTTGCTGAAACCGGGCCATGGGCTCGGCGTACTCGGCCATGATCCGCAGCAGGCGGCCATCATGCGAGTCGATAAAGTCCTTGTTCTCGTAGGCCAGCGGAGCCCGGTCGAGAATGGGTGGGTCTGGAATCGGGGTCATACTCTCTTCTTTCGGAGGCGACGGCTAGTTGCGATAGTCACGATAATGCACAGCCTCTGAGATGCCGATCCAGATATCCAGCAGGCCGAGGCCGGAGATGATTCCGCGAACCGCTCCCAGGTGGAGGAAGGCTGCCAGCTTCGGCCGCGCCAGGATAAAGAGGTTCTCATCCCAGACCCGCGTCCACCACGGCAGAACCGCAACCAGGACGCCTAGATAGACGCAGAAGAGCACAAGCACAAAGAGGGAGACACGCTGCAGCCAGAGTGGTGCGATCTTCGCAGGCGAAGGCTTGGTTGGATCTCGCGCCGGATGGAGCCCAGGTGCTTGATGGTCCGGAAAAAGATTTTGCTGTTCAGGCATCAGCCTCCCATGCTTTGACAGTAGCAGAGGGCGGCTCGGTTAGTCTTGCCCGGCGGTGGCTCCCGGCTAACGTGTCTGGATGGCCGGCGAGCTCTTGTGGCCGAAGTCGAGCGCCAGCTTCGGATCCTTCTGGGTTCCGCTCAGCTTGAACGGGACCTCCATCCCGGCGCCGTTCTTCTTCAGCAGGTGGTCGAAGGGCATGACGAGCAGGCTCTTCCAGCCGCCGATCATCTCGGAGGCGGTGGCCTGCGTCCGGACCAGCCCGTGGAAGTCCATCGCCGCGCCGTCCAGCCCGTAGCTGCCCTCGACGTGGACGGTCGCGCCGGGCATTTCGAAGCTCATCTGCGGGATCGTGACCAGCTCGTCCGCCAGCACGAAGCTGCCCTTCATGGTCGCGGCCACGCTTGCCGCCTGCTGCGGATTCGCCCGCTCCGGCCAGCCGATCGCCCGCTCACTGGTCTCGTCGATCTCCTGCTGCAGATGCTGGTTGCTGAAGGTCCCCTGCTCGATCGTGAAGCTGCCCTGCAGGTGCATCCTGCGGCTGACCGTGCCCGGGCCGGGCGGGATGCTGAGGTGGACCTGCTCCGCGATCATGCCGCGCAGGACCGGCGGATAGGTCTTCACGGCCAGCGTCAGCAGGTCGTCGATGCGGGCATGGTCCATCGCGACATCCAGCTCGATGTCGTGGCCGCTCACACCCTTCTTCCGGGTGATCGAGCCGTTGGCGACGATGTTCGAGTGCTGCAGCCGGGCCCTGACCGGCAGCAGCGCCGTGTCGCCCGTCGTCGCATCGACGATGGCGTGGAAGTCCGCGTGGAGCGGCATCGCATGGCCGCTGGTGTTCAGTCGGAAGTCCGGCGTGTCGGAGCTGCCGTCGATCGTGATCTGCCCAAGCGTCCCGGCAAACTGGCCGTTCGACGAGAGCATTCCGGCGATCCCCTTGATGCTCGACAGATCCGCGTGGGTGAAGAGGTAGCTCCCGTCGATCGGGGTGTCGCGCGGGTTATCGTCCTGCCACGGGCCAAAGTGGCCGACCGAGCGGACGTCGCC
>CAZZZQ010000342.1:0-4692 GCA_964658405.1 uncultured Sphingomonas sp. | reverse complement strand
GGGAAGGTCGGCGAGGGTGCGTTGGGCGGCGGCGCGCTCCTTTGCGGAGGCGGCGGCGATGCCTGCAAGCTCATCGCCTGAGCGGCCGGGGGTGGCTTTTGCGAGCAGGATCTTCAGGTCGTCGAAGCCGTAGGTCACGCCGCGGGATGTATGGGAGAACGCCATGGGGCGGCCTACTCCTCTCCGATATCTTCGTTCCAGACGGCTGGATTGTGCTCTATATAGTGACTCATCATCTCGACACACTCGGCGGAGTCAAGATCGATGACGCGGATGCCGTGTTCGCGGAGCCAGTCGAGGCCGCCGGCAAAGCTCCTGCTCTCGCCTACGACGACGGTCTGGAAGCCAAATTGGCGGATAAGGCCGCTGCAATACCAGCAGGGAGCGAGTGTCGTCACCATGATGATGTCGCGATAGCTGCGCTGGCGGCCGGCCTTGCGGAAGGCGTCGGTCTCCCCGTGCGCAGACGGATCACCCTGCTGGATGCGCCGATTGTGACCTGAGCCGAGCACTTCGCCGGTCGGGGAGAAGAGTGCCGCACCGATCGGGATGCCTCCTTCGGCAAGGCCGAGGCGCGCCTCGTTCAGGGCTACCGTCAGCATTTGCTCGAAGCGTGGACGTTCCTCGATCACAGGCTCAGCTTACAAGAGGAAGCCGGAAATGATCCGAGAGCAGAGATGAGATTGCGCGGGATGCCGAAATTCGGCACGGCGGAGGCCCTTTCGAAAAATAAAGTTGTGAATTTTCAGTGCGTTGCCTCAGATGCCGAACTATATCACCTTGGCTGCAGTACGACAAAAGTATCCGACGATCAGGCACTTTCTGCCAAATGCACGAAAATATTGGGGAATTGGTCAAAACCGATCTACTTTTCAGCTCGTCTTAAGTAAACATTACGTAGAAGGGTTACCAACGTTAGTGTATAAGTTACTAAAGTTATGCTGTAAAAAGGAGGTAGTCGCGATCCTGTTGCTCTCCTGTCTTAGCCGTTTCACAAACTGAAGGTAGCTGCCCAAAGAGGGAATTTCCGGTCTGGAACTCTTTGCTCTGCTCCCGAAAGAAGATCTTCTTGAGGCTTATGCCGATGGGAAGCCCCATAGAAATGGCTTGTATGTTTCGAGTGCAAGAGATAGGCCGCTTCAATGTTCAGGCACGAGGCACGAGATGTCCTGGTAGGCACAGGGTTCATCTGAGAGCAGGCGCCAGTGTCCGACGATCGATTCGAGAGTATCGGATCGATCAGTGAACTTGAGTCAGGCGTCGATCGCCTCTCGACCGTAGAGCGTAAACGTCAGCAGCAACAGAGATGACCCCACGGGTTTGCTTGTTCAAGCCTTAACCATACGTGTCTCCCGAGACGACCCGCCTGCTTCCGCATTGGCCACAGCGGATTCAGAATCCTGAAACTACGACCGTGAACCTCATAGAAAGGCGCACCTCATGAAGTTTTTCCTTCTCGCTCTCTTACTCTGCGCAACCTCCTTCGGACAGGTCACGACGATCAGCGCAAACTCAACAACAGGCTTCGATATCACCTCGAGCTCGAACTACTACAACTACACGCTCTATCGCGGAAATCCGTCACTTTGGGGCGATCTTGGGCGGAACGGTTACGTGGACTACACGGTCTCGGCCTCTGCCGCAGGAACCTACGCTCTCCAGCTTTACTACGCGAACGGCACCCAGGCGAACGGTTCTGCAACGCTCCTGGTCAACGGACAGACCCAGTCGACCGCATCGATTGCGAGCACTGTGAACTGGGCTGCCTTTCAACTGAGCGCGCCCGCGTCGGTGACCCTTCCCGCCGGAACCTCGACCATCCGGATCGCGGCAGCCTCAAACTTTCAAGCATTCAATCTCGCGGGAATGCTGGTCTCTCCGTTGTCAGTTTCCGCTAATACGGTCTCCGCGCCGACGAACACCCTCGCCAATCCGCTTAGCGGCATGAAGTTTTACGTCAATCCCTACAGTGAGGGCGCGCAGAACGTAGGCCAGTCCTGCTCGAATGGCGCGTCGATTTCGAAGATCGCGAACCAGCCGCAGGGCGTATGGTTCGGCGACTGGAACACGAATCCACAGGCTGATGCCGCAACTGTGATGAAGGCGGCGGCTGCGCAGGGAACTGTGCCGATCATCGTTGCCTATAACATCGTGAACCGCGACTGCGGTGGCTTCTCGAGTGGCGGCGCGGCGAACAGCGCGGCCTACCAGGCCTGGATCCAGGGGCTGTCACTGGGAATTGGAAATGCGAAGGCGGTTGTAATCTTTGAGCCAGATGCGCTGATGCAGCTGAGCACGCTCGGATGCCTGACCGGTGCCCAACAGAGTGAGCGGCTCTCCCTCTTCCAGTATGCGATCTCGATGTTCCAGCAGCATGCCCCGAACGCGTCGGTCTACTATGACGCCGGCAACTCGAATGGTCTGCTTCCCGCGATCATGGCCCAGAACCTGCTCTATGCCGGTGTGGGCAACGCAGCAGGATTCGCTCTGAACGTCAGCAACTATGAGACGACTGCGAATAACACAGCCTACGGTCAGCAGATCTCCGCGCTTGCTGGAAACAAGCACTTCGTCATCGATACGAGCCGTAATGGCCAAGGTCCGACGTGGGACCATCAGTGGTGCAATCCGTTGAATCGCGGTCTGGGATCGCCCTCGCAGGGCTTCAGCTCGGGCCTGGTCGACGGGTATCTCTGGGTTCAGAATCCCGGCTCGTCGGACGGCTACTGTAATGGCGGTCCGGCGGCGGGAAGCTTCTCGAATTCGATTGCCTGCACCCTTTCGGCAAATGCGATCTTCTAATCGGCTCCACTTCTAACTGGATCCTTCCATCCGACCGCCGTTGCCCCTCCTGCAACGGCGGTTTCCTTTTGCTCATTCATCGTTAAGAAGCAGCATCGTCTGTGGATGATCGATGGTAGAGACCGCGCTCTGGACGGCGGTCTGCGGTGTCTTTCGGATGCGCGCCACGAGGAGGACCTGTCCGACGCTCTTTGCAAGGCTCGGGAGATGCTCGCAGGCGCTCACCGAAGGGCCGTCAAGGATGGTCCAGGCGAACTCCTTCCTGGCCTGGGCTAACGCCAAGTCCAGAGGTTCGCCGGCGGCCAGAAGATCGTCTGAATACTGTCTGCGATTCACCATGGCGAGCTGAAGGTTGTTGTCATTGCGGCGGCAGATGACCTCCGCGAGCGGCTTCTTCCCTGTGAGGACAGCCTCGATGCCGGACGGTAGCGGGGAAGGCCCAAAGATCTCGGCAAACTTTGGAAGCCGAAGTGAGAGCTCTACTAACAGAACAGGAATCTTGCGGGCATGGAAGGCGAGTGCGAGATTGACCGCTGTCACGGTCTTCCCCTCGCCAGCACCGGGGCTTGTGATGAGGACCTGGCCGGAGGAGTTCTTCCGCGCAAGCAGGTGATCTACGACGGCTGCGTAGCGCGCTCCGGCGATGGAGTGCGTGAGATCCCCTTCGAGCGGAAAGGAGAGTGCTGGAGGTGCGAAGGACTTCATGCTCAGCTCATTCGTGGAATTGTGCCAACATATTCGACATCTTTTGGCAGCAGTGCAAGCATTGTCGCACCATCCCGAACCGAGCGATCGAAGCGCCGCGCAATGAAGAATACTGTGAGCGCCAGCAAGGTGCCGGCGATCAGGCTGAGTCCAATCTTTGTCGTCTCTGAAGAGGAGCCCGGCTGGCTGTCCGGAGAGTCCTGTGTTGGCGCAGGGAGGGTCGAAGAAGCCTTTGTAGACTCCGGGAGCGCTGAGGGCAGAGCACCGGTGCCTGGGGTGGGGGTGTTCGTGGCGTTGCGGCGAGCAGCGTTTTCAAGGTAGGTAAGCCGGGCAAGCTGGCGTTGATCGTCGCTGATCTGAACATCGCTGAGCGCGATCGACTGGGCGATCTCCGTAGCCTTGACTTGACGATCCTGCTGGCGTTCCAGCCTGGCTGCGTTTGCCTCCCTTGAGGTCTCGGCCGGAACCATGATGACCGGAGCGGACGCGATCGCCTTATCCAGCCGCGCCTGCAGCTCGGCGAGCCGATCTTCCGCGGCCATCACGTCGGGGTGGCTTTCGGTATCGACCTCTCGCAGCTTCTGCAAGGTCGTGTGGGTAGTGGCAACCTGCTGTCGAAGGCTGACGACGGCGGCGCTGTCACCCTGCACCTTCGCCTCGGTCGGCTGTTTTTTGACCGGCTCCGCGGAAGCATCGCCGAGGGCCTGTTGCTGCTGATCGAGCTCTTCGCGATGGAAGAGGTCAGCCTGCAGCTTTTGCTGAAGTGAAGATCGCCGGCGCAGGTAGAGATCGGTGCGCTGCTGATCCGGCGCTGACGTGTCATGAGGATCGACATATCCCTCGGGCAAGTGCAGCGACACGGTCGGGGCAGGCTTCGTCAGGCCGTGCAGGGGTGCTGAGGAGGGCTGAGAGCTGAAGCGCTTGTGAGGCATGGCCTGCTCATAGAAGGCGGCCAACGTCGGGAAGGCGCGATAGGTTACAGACGCGACCAGTACAAAAGCGAGCAGTGAGGCCAGCCCTTGGGCGAGCACCGTGCGGCGGAGCGTGTGAAGCGACACCTTGATCCTTTACAGAGAAGCAGGCTTGCGTTTGGGGTTATACCAGAGCGTAAACGTAACCACGGTGTGGTTGTCGTGGAGCGAGGCGGGCGTCACCTGGAAGTGCCGGATCGAGGTCTCCTGGACG
>CAZZZQ010000341.1:0-4725 GCA_964658405.1 uncultured Sphingomonas sp. | reverse complement strand
CGCGTATTCTGTATCGAATTGGCTGAGTTTTTCGGCCCCCGCAATGCCGTTCCCGATACCTGCCGATCCGGCCGGGAATACCCGATGCGTGGCTTACTCTTGCATGAAGGGCATCCCGGAGGTGGCATTGAACCAAAACGTGAAAAACCTTATCCAGAAGCTCGGCGAAGCGATCCACGAGTCTGTCTCAGAGTCGGAGCATATTGCCGGGGTCGTTAAAAATATCCGTGAGCAGGGCTTTGACGTCCTCCTGATGCTCGAAGCAACGATCGGCCTGAACGAGGTCGACCTGGACGACGCGGAAGCCGTCGATGAGGACGCCGACGCCGTTGAGGGTCCATTCAGCTCAAACGACCTCAACTTTTTGAAGTCGCTCCGGATCAGCATCTCGGACGGAAATACCCCGAGCGATGATCAGGATCCTAAAGCCTGAGGAGCGCGGGGACGGCTCGTGTGCTGAAACGCTGACCTGCTATCAGAGGTTGCAGGTCAGCATGGTAGACTCGCGTTCTCAGACGCGGAGGCAGTTTTCGGCATCCGACGAACTTGATTGTTGTTTACCCCGTTCGAGGTAGCAGGCTCATGAGAGATACGCTAGGCGTTCTGCTTGCCGGTGGTGCCGGCGAGCGTCTTTTCCCACTCACGCGTGATCGTGCCAAACCGGCCGTACCGTTTGCCGGTCAATATCGGATCATTGACATCACGCTGTCGAACTGTATCAACTCCGACCTGCGTCACGTCTACATCCTTACCCAGTACAAGGCGCTCTCGCTCAATCGCCACATCCGCGAGGGGTGGGGACCGGTGGTCGCCAACGAGCTGGGCGAGTTTATCGAGATTCTGCCACCCATGCAGCGCGTCAGCAAAAACTGGTACACGGGCACCGCCGACGCCGTTTATCAGAACATCTATTCGATCGGGGCCGAGGAGCCGAAGTACGTCATCATCCTCTCCGGTGACCACATCTACAAGATGAACTACGGCCTGATGATCCAGCAGCACCGCGAGACCGGTGCGGACGTCACCATCGCCACGCTTCCTATCCCGCCGGAGGAGGTCTCCTCCTTTGGTGTGGTCGAGGTGGCCCGGAACGGCGAGGTCACGGGCTTTGAAGAGAAGCCCAAAGAGACCAAGATGCGCTCGCCCTTTATGCCCGACATGGTCGACGCCTCGATGGGAATTTACATCTTCAACACCGACGTTCTGCTGCCGGAGTTGATCAAGGACGCGCAGGATCCGAACTCGAAGCACGACTTCGGCCACAATATCCTTCCGAACATCCTCGGCCGATTCAAGATGATGGCCTACAACTTCGTCGATGAGAACAAGCAGAAGGCGCTCTACTGGCGCGACGTCGGTACCCTCGAGGCCTATTACGAGGCCAACATGGACGTCGCCGGCGTGACTCCGACCTTCAACCTCTATGACAAGGCATGGCCGATGCGGACGCGGGCGTACCAGTATCCGCCGGCAAAGTTCGTCTTTGGCGAGCCCGGCCGTACCGGCATGGCGATCAACTCGATCATCGCGTCCGGCTCGATCGTCTCCGGAGCGGTGATTCGGAACAGCGTGCTGTCGCAGGATGTTCGCGTCAACTCCTACGCAGACGTGGACTCCAGCATCATCTTCTCGCACGTCAACATCGGCCGCCATTGCCGGATCCGCCATGCCATCATCGATCGCGACGTTCACATTCCGGACGGTACGGTGATCGGCTATGACTCAAACGAGGACCGGAAGAACTACTTCGTCTCCCCATCAGGGCTGACGGTCGTGACCCGCGACTATTCGGTCTATGAGAATCCGGTGTCGCCGGAGTTCATGCAGCACGGCACCAATACCTGGTAGAAATCATGATTCAAACAGAAGGGCCCGAGAGTTCAGCTCTCGGGCCCTTCTGTTTGCTGCAGGACTTTCTTTAGCGCTTGCCGATGCGGTACACGATGCCGCCCGAGATCGCGAAGAACTCGCGCGTCTCCGTGCCGAAGTGCTCGATGATCAGGTCAGGCTGCAGGCGGACGGCGAAGTTCTTCGACCGGTTGAAGTCGACGCTGCCGCCCAGTGCGGAGATAAAGGAGGTCCGGTTCGTGTACAGGCCGATGAGACCCACCGAGCCGGCGGGAACGCTCTGGGTGCTGTAGTTGAAGACGCCGTGCGCTGCGCCGGCGTAGCCGTGGACGTTAAGCGCGGCATAGTGGTTCTTCGGGCCGCGATACTGCGCTCCACCCATCAGCATGTTCATGTAGACCAGTGGCCGATTGTTGACGAAGGGGTTCGGCGTCACGGGCGTCGTGCCCGCCTCACCGCGATAGTCCACGCCAAGACCGATCTTCTTCGTCATCCAGTAGGTTCCGAGGGCCTCGCCACCGGCCAGGTTCATCCGCTTGGGGAGGTTCTGACCTGCCTGGAAGTTCATGAAGTTGATGCCGCCGTAGATCTCGTAGCGGTTGTCATAGCTTACCGGTGCGGCCGGTCCGAGCTTCTGTTGCGCCATTGCAGCGCTGGTGCCTGCCAGAATGGAGCCTGCCATCAGTATTCCGCCTAGCGTATGGCCTACCATCCGCTGCATTCCAAGGTGCATCCCAGCCGTCTTCAATCGCAACATCGCTCTCCAAATCTCAGGTGCTCGGAAACCACTTCGCTGTTCCGTCTGTCATTCAGGATATATCGTTCGGGGATACGTCCGCTTTCTGGAATGCATCGTACCTCCTAAGTAAGGTCATTGTGCGACAATGAACGTGCGCGTGGCGCCGCCGTTGCGCCTCCGACCGCAGGGAGAAATGTTATGGGCGAACTATTTACACCGACTCACCTCATCGTCATCGCAGTCGTCGTTCTCGTGCTCTTTGGCGGTAAAAAGCTGCCAGAGCTGGGCAAAGGTCTCGGCGAAGGCCTTCGCGGCTTCAAGGATGGCATGAAGGGCGTGGCCGACGAGGTCAACAAGCCCGGCGATACCGCTCACACCGTCACCCCTAAGGCTGAAGAGTCCGTCAAGTAAGCTTTCTAACGAGGGTTCGCCTGCCGAGCCCTCGCAGTACTCCTGCCCCGAGCCACCCCCATGAAATTGAAGTCGCCCTATCTTGTAAAGCCGCACACGCGCGTCAAGTTGTCGCACCTGAAGACGGACATCGACGGTGGCTTCAAGACGAAGGAAGCGGCTGCAGCGGTTCTTGTAAAGCATCGCGACCTGCTCGAGAAGACCCAGGATGTCTTCTACGCCAGCAAGAAGCACTCACTGCTGATCGTGCTGCAGGGAATGGATACGGCCGGCAAGGATGGCACGATCCGGCACATCTTTACAGGAATCAACCCGCAGGGCTGCGACGTCACCTCCTTCAAGGTTCCGACGCCGATCGAGGAATTGCACGACTTCCTCTGGCGCGCCCATGCTGCGGTGCCGGCTCGCGGGATGATCGGAATCTTTAACCGCTCGCACTATGAAGACGTGCTCTCGCCACGGGTCCATAAGGGCATTACGCCGAAGACGGTGAAGCAGCGGCTCGCTGACATCAATGACTTTGAGAGCGGCCTGGCTGAGAACGGAGTCCTGATTCTCAAGTTCTTCCTGCATATCTCGCAGGAGGAGCAGACGGCTCGGCTGCAGGCTCGGCTGGACGATCCGGAGAAGCATTGGAAGCTCTCTGCCGCCGACTTCAAGGAGCGTCAGTACTGGCACCAGTACCAGGCCGCCTATAACGATCTCATCTCTGAGACCAGCCACCGGCATGCGCCATGGTTCGTCATTCCGTCCGACCACAAGTGGTATCGCAACGTGGCGATCTCGAAGATTCTTGCCGATGCCTTCGATAGCCTTAAGCTGAGCTACCCGGCCCCGACGATGGATCCGAAGTCGGTCAAGCTCTAAGCATCAGGACTGCAGCGTAATCATCACGATTGCGATCGCGACCACCGCCATTCCCAGCCCCTGCCGCCGAGTCGGATGCTCCTTCAGCATCCAGGCCGCGAGCAGAATCGTCGACGCAGGGTAAAGCGACGCCAGCACCGAGGCCACATCCAGCCGTCCTGCGCGGGTCGCCGCCACATAAAGCAGGCTGCCGGAGGTGTCGAGCAGCGCCGTCAGCAGGACCCACCGCAGCGAAGCCCAGCCGATCGTGACCCTCGGCCCGCCACCTTTGAGCGTCAGCACAGCCAGGAGCAGCGAGCAGACGGTGAGGCTGCCCATGCGTGTGGTGGCCATCGCCCAGATCGACCCGCCCGGCCCGGCGACCTTCAGGCCGATAAAGTAGATCCCAAAGCCGACGCCGCAAAGGACGGCGAGTCCCATCAGGCTCTTCTGCGCGGGTTTTAGCGAACTTCCCAGTTGTTCCGGCTCAGAGGCGATCAGCCAGATTGCGATGCCCGCGACACAGAAGCCGCCAAGCCGCAGGGGCCCGGGAAATCCTTCGGTAAAGCTTGAGTAGATGGCCGGAATCGCCGCCGCCATCAGTCCGCTGATCGCCGCTGAGGCCCCCATCGATCCCCGCGAGAGCGCGATGTAGAAGCCGGTAATCGCCAGGCCCCCCGCTACACCCGCGACCAGGCCCCCGGCGAGGATCCTGCCGTGCGGAAAGGGTGTTCCCTGTAACAGGGCAATTCCAAGCAGAGCGGTGATGCTCACAAGATGGCTGAGCAGGACGATTCGCAGCGCACCGCCAAGGCTGCCGCCGACCTTCTTGACGCACATTCCCCCACTAAAATCGCCGCCGCCCCAGAGCAGGGCGGCGG
>CAZZZQ010000340.1:0-4754 GCA_964658405.1 uncultured Sphingomonas sp. | reverse complement strand
ACTCCGGCCTGATCGCCGAACATATGGCCGTGCGCACCGCCGTCGGACTCTTCGACGTCTCGCACATGGGCGATATTCAGCTTCGCGGACCCGGCTCGCTGGCCGCCGTCAACCAGCTCTGCATGAATGACGCCTCGAAGCTGGCGATCGGCCAGGCCCACTACTCCGCCATGCTGCACCCGAACGGGACCTTCGTGGATGACGTTGTCGTGCACAAGCTCTCCGACAACGACTACCTGATCGTTATCAACGCCGGGACCCGTGAGAAAGATATCCAGTGGGTCCGCCAGACTATCGGCTCCATGCCAAGCGTCCACATCAACGACTTCAGCGACCACTACACGCAGCTTGCGATTCAGGGGCCTCGAGCCGCCGAGACGCTGCAGAAGCTGACCTCGGTCGACCTCAGCACCATCAAGAACTACTGGTTTACCTGGGGAACGCTTGCGCTTCGCGACGGGACCAAGCTCTACAACGTCATGATCGCCCGCACCGGCTATACCGGCGAGGACGGCTTCGAGATCTACGTTCCGTCCGACGAGGCGACCAGCGCCCGCGTCTGGAACGAGGTCCTCGCTGCAGGCGACGAGTTTGGGATCATTCCCTGCGGCCTTGGCGCGCGCAATACGCTGCGACTGGAGTCGGCGATGGCTCTCTATGGCCACGAGATCTCGGACACGATCAACGCCCTTGAGGCGGGTCTCGGCCGCTACGCGAAGCTTGAGAAGTCGTCCTTCGTCGGCAAGGATGCCCTGCTGGCGATCCAGGCTGAGGGTGGCTCCAAGCGGAAGCTCGTCGGGCTCGAGATGGTCGATCGCGGCATCGCGCGAGATGGCTACCCTGTCCTCGCGGCGGATGGAACGAAGATCGGCGAGGTTACCAGTGGCTCCCCCGCACCGTTCCTGAAGAAAAACATCGCCATGGCCTATGTTCCCGTGCAGTACGCCGGCGTGGATGAGGAGATTGCGGTCGAGATTCGTGGTCAGGCGGTAAAAGCCCGAGTCGTCGCTTTACCGTTCTACAAAAGGCCGAAGAAGACCGTCTAGTCGGCGGCATACACTTTAAGTTGCTCAACCTGGAACTCTGGAGAGATGAACGTTATGGCTTACCCCGCGGACTACCGTTACACCAAAGAGCATGAGTGGATTCAGGTCGCCGGGACTATCGGCACCGTCGGCATCACCGACTACGCGCAGAACTCGCTGGGCGACATCGTCTTCGTCGACCTGCCGAAGGTTGGGCAGGAGATCGAGGCAGGCACCGTGTTCGGATCGGTCGAATCGGTCAAGGCCGTCTCGGACCTCTATGCTCCGCTGACCGGAACCGTGACCGAGATCAACGATGCCCTGGCCGATGCGCCCGAGACGATCAACACGGATGCGAACACCACCTGGATCATGAAGATCGAGCTCAAGGATGCGTCACAGGCCGATAACCTGTTGACGTCGGAAGCCTACGAAACCTTCATCAGCGAAGAGACCGGACACTAAAGAATGCGTTATCTGCCCAAGTCCCCTGCCGACCGCGAGGAGATGCTCGCCGAGATTGGCGTTGCTTCGATCGACGAGCTCTTCTCGACGATTCCCGCCGAGTACCAGCTCACACGCGACCTCGACATCCCGCGCCAGCATGGCGAGTCGGAGATTATCGAGCGCTTCCGCGCCTTCTCCGAGAACAATGCGACCGGCTATGCGAGCTTTCTGGGCGCAGGCGTCTATCGGCACTACCGGCCGGTCATCATCGACTCCCTCGTCCAGCGCGGCGAGTTTCTGACCAGCTACACCCCCTACCAGCCCGAGATCGCACAGGGAACCCTGCAGGCGATGTTCGAGTTCCAGACGATGATCTGCGAGCTGACCGGGATGGAGATCGCCAACGCGTCAATGTACGACGGCTCGACCGGCGCTGCGGAGGCCATCATGATGGCGGTCCGCGTGACCGGCCGCGACGGCGCCGTAATCGCACGCACGGTGCACCCTGAGTATCGCGAGGTGATCGCGACCTACGCGCAGCACCAGGAGATTCCGGTCACCGAGGTCAGCTACACCAGCAACGGCCGTGTGGATCTCGCGGCGCTTGATGCAGCGATCACGAAGGACACCGCGTGCGTCCTGATCCAGTCGCCGAACTTCTTCGGCACCATCGAGGATGTAGCGGCGATCGCTGAGATCGCCCATGCCAAGGGTGCTCTGCTGATCGTATCGATCGCCGAGGCGGTCTCGCTCGGGATCGTTAAGCCGCCGGTTGAGGCCGATATCGTCTCGCTCGAGGCCCAGTCCTACGGTGTGGCTGTTGGGTATGGCGGACCGTACTGCGGCGTGATCGCCTGCAAGGAGAAGTTCCTGCGGCAGATGCCGGGCCGGCTGATCGGCGAGGCGAAGGATGCCAACGGCAAGCGCGGCTTTGTGCTGACGCTCTCCACCCGCGAGCAGCATATCCGCCGCGAGAAGGCGACCTCCAACATCTGCACCAACCAGGCCCTTGTCGCGCTGATGACAACCATCTTCCTGACCGTCTACGGCAAGGAGGGCATGAAGGAGCTGGCCGAGCACAACCTGGCCAAGGCTCACTATGCGATGACGACGCTGGGTGTCGGGG
Source organism: uncultured Sphingomonas sp. (assembly GCA_964658405.1). GTDB lineage: Bacteria > Acidobacteriota > Terriglobia > Terriglobales > Acidobacteriaceae > Edaphobacter. Next base: position 2,156 of record CAZZZQ010000340.1, on the reverse strand, counting down.
CGAAGGTCCTGTTCGACGGCGCGCCGCGCTTCCACGAGTTCGTGCTCGACCTGCCGAAGGGTGCGGAGGAGACGAACACTGCCCTGCTCGGCGACAAGATCATCGGCGGCCTTCCGCTGGCGAAGTGGTATCCAGAGCTTGGACCGAATGCCAGCCTCTGGTGCGCGACCGAGTTGACGACCAAGGTCCAGATCGACGCAGCGGCGACCGCCCTGAAGGGTGCCCGCTAATGGATCTCTCCGTTCTGATTGGGCAGGAGTTGACCGCGGTGGAGTTTGTGCAGGATCATCTGCAGCTCCGCTTCGACGGCCCTTGCCTGACGCTGTTTACATGGCCCGACGTCTTCCGCGAGGAGGGCTCTTACGCCTACGGCGAACCGGAGTTTCGGAACTTCCTCTGCGCCCTGATCGCGGACAGCGTGACCGCCGCGACCATCGAGGAGAACGAGGCGCTGGAGATCGAGTTCGAAAGCGGCGTCATTCTTCGGGCATCACTTCGCGAAGAGGACCTGGATGTCCCAGAGGCCGGTCAGTTCTCCGAGTCCGGACTTGCAAACGATATAACCTTCGATTTTTAGGCAGGTGAGGTAGAAGATGGCGACGATAGTAGAGGTTCCAGCGGCACAGGCGGCGAGCAGCGAGACGAAGTTTGTAGGCACGCCGAAGAAGGTGACGACGCACGTCAACCAGAACGAAGGCCTGATCTTCGAGAAATCGTCCCCCGGCAAGAAGGCCTACCGGATGGCGGAGCTGGATGTTCCGGCGATCGACGCCGCCTCCCTGCTCGGCGCGGCGGTCCGGACGGACCTTGGCGTGATGCCGGAGCTGAGCGAGATTGAGATCATTCGCCACTTCACGCGGCTCTCGACCTGGAACTACGCCATCGACCTGGGCATGTACCCGCTCGGCAGCTGCACGATGAAGTACAACGGCCGCGTCAACGAGGCGGTCATGCGCTTCGAGGGCCTCTCCGAAGCTCATCCCTACCAGCCGGAGTCGCTCTCGCAGGGCTGCCTTGGCATCATGAAGACGCTCTCCGAGGCGCTGATCGAGATCACCGGCATGGACGCTATCACGCTGCAGCCGGCAGCAGGTGCGCATGGCGAATTCACCGGGATCCTGCTGGTTCGGGCGTACCACGAGAGCAAGGGCAACGCCCGCAAGAAGATCCTGATCCCCGACTCGGCGCACGGCACCAACCCGGCGACGGCGGCGGTCTGCGGCTACGAGGTCGCCAACCTGAAGTCAAACGCGCAGGGCATGGTCGATATCGCCGAGCTTGAGCGCATGGTCGACGAGGATACGGCAGCGCTCATGCTGACGAATCCTTCCACAATCGGCGTCTTTGAGAGCGACATCCACAAGATTGCAGATATTCTGCACGCCAAGGGCGCCCTGCTGTATATGGATGGGGCAAATATGAATGCGCTGGTCGGCAAGACGCGGCCGGGCGACTTCGGCGTCGACGTGATGCACCTGAATCTGCACAAGACCTTCTCGACCCCGCACGGTGGCGGTGGCCCGGGCTCCGGTCCGGTCGCCTGCAAGAAGATTCTTGAGCCGTTCCTGCCGACGCCGATCGTTGTCACGCGCCAGAACGGCCAGCTTGGGCTCGAATACAACCGGCCACAGACGGTCGGGCGCGTTCGCATGTTCTATGGGAACTTCGGCATGTTCGTCCGCGCGCTCGCATACATCCTGGCCAATGGTCCCGATGGCCTGCGCCAGACGACCGAGGACGCTGTTCTGAACGCCAACTACATTCGCGCCAAGCTGGAGGGGACCTTCGAGCTGCCGTACAAGACCCGGACGCTCCACGAGGTCGTATTTTCAGACCGGCTGCAGGCGAAGAATGGCGTGAAGACGGGCGACATGGGCAAGCGGCTGATCGACTACGGCTTCCATGCCTATACGGTCAGCTTCCCGATGATCGTGGCCGGCGCAATGATGATCGAGCCGACCGAGAGCGAGAGCCGCGAGGAGCTCGACCTGCTGATCGACGCGCTGAAGCAGATTGCGCGGGAGGCTGCGGAGAATCCGACGCTGGTCCAGACGGCTCCGCATACGACGCGGCTGCAGCGGCTGGATGAGACGGCTGCCGCTCGCAAGCCGATCCTGCGGTGGAAGGCGCCTGTGGCTTCCACGCCGCTCGTTGCG
>CAZZZQ010000339.1:0-4758 GCA_964658405.1 uncultured Sphingomonas sp. | reverse complement strand
CATTTCTCTGGCGACAAGGCTCCTGGCGCAAGGACTCTTGACCGCGCCCGTGGTCGTCACGGCGGGGGTGGCGGCGGCGGCGGTGCCGGCCCGTCCGACCCGAATTTGCCAACAGGCAACGTTCCCGGCGCGAGCGGCTACGGTGCTATCAATGCCTATTGGAAAGGCCCTCTCGACAAGCGCGGTGAGGGCGGGAAGACCGGCCCCAAGGAGATGTTCGACTATCTGAAATCTCAGGGCGCGAGTGACAACGAGGCCCTGATGCTGACGGGCGCGGCGTCAAGCGAGTCCAGCTTCAACCCGAACGCAGTTCATGATGGCGGTAGCGGCCACGGCCTCTTCGGACATAACGACCGTCGTTTGGACATGCGCGGAAAGAACTGGCAAGAGCAGTCCGTCATGGCGCTCGCTGAGGCTCGCCGCATGTTCGGCAAGCGCATTGATGGAGCCAAGAGCCCTGAGGAATTGGCCGACCTTGAGATGCACTACGAGCGCCCCCGAGGCTACACGAAGAACAACCCTCGTGCCGGCGACAACTATATGGGTCGTCTTAACTCGATCCGACGCTTTGGCGCGCTCGCTGGGCGGCCTACGGCTCAAGCCCCTGTTTCTGCGGGCACGTCCGATAAGGCGGTCAACGATGCCGAGGTCTTTGCCGCTCGGCAGCGCATTCTGAACGGGTCCCGCGATCCCAAAGACCGTGCGCTCGTCGACCGCTATCAGCAGCAGCAGAATACCCCGGCCGCCAAGCCGCTACCGCCGCAGATCGCACAATCGCAGAGCGCTCCGGCTGTTATGCCACTCGACGCCGCGCACCAGAAGCTCGCCGACGCCATGAATGGCAAGACGGCACCGACCTACGATCACGTTGCGCAGCACATCCTCAAGGCCCTCGCTCATGCGCGAGCCCTGACCCGCCACGACCGCGACAAGCCCGTGCTGGTCACCCTTTCGGACAGGCATGGCCGTGAGATGTTGGGCGATCGGGTTCAGGGCGGCCACATCGCCCGGCTGCATCACCAGATCCGGAAGATGCAGCACGTCTCAGATCTATCCCGCATGACTCACATGGCCGCCTCAAGCGGGTATGCGAGCCATCACACGGTCAACCATTCGTCTGAAACCAAGATTGGTGAGATGCACGTTCATCCCCAGACCGGCGACGGCAAGCGGTTCGCGGGCGATTTCCGCGACGACATGAAGAGGCGGGGCGACGTCACGATGGCAAACGGCGCACTTGCGTAGCCATGGCTGACATCGTCAACATCGCGCCAGCCCTTGGCCTACCCGACCTCACGTTCGGCGGCGTCATCGCCACAGTGGCGGCTTTGACCTCCGACGACCTCGGTGCGCTCGCAGCTCTAAGCTCCTCTCCTTGGGGACTCTACTCCGGCGGAGCGCCCGTCGTCATCGCCGACACGGTGGTCGACCTCGACTATAATAAGTCCTATGCAATTTCGGATTACCCGATTGAGGGCGGGAGCTTTGCCTCTTACAACAAGGTAGAGCAGCCTTTTGAGGGTCGGATCCGCTTTGCCTCGGGCGGGTCGGCCGATGTACGAAAGGCATTGATTGCCAGTGTCGAAGGCGTCATCGGCGATCTAAACCTCTACGACGTCGTCACGCCTGAGGGCGTATACATCAACGCCAACGTGGTTAGGGAGGAGTTCCGTCGCACCGCTACGGAAGGTGGGGCATCGCTTTTGACCATGGATGTGAGCGTGCAGGAAGTTCGCATCCTGTCGGGCGACACCACGACGAATACGGCCAGCCCTGCCAGCGCTGATCAGCAGAACAGCGGCACGGTGCAGGGACAAACGCCAACCACAGGGCAAGCGACGGCAGCCCTCCCATTCTTTGCCGGCGGCGCTGTCCCGCCCCCAACCCTGTAGCGCGCCGTGCAGATCGTCCCGCTTCAAGCCATTCCGAACCAGGCCGTGACCATCACGCTCGGGGGTCAGAACGCTCAAATCAACGTCTTCCAAAAGCGAACCGGGCTGTTCCTGGATCTCTACGTGTCGAACACCCTCGTGATTGCCGGGGCGCTGTGCCTGGATCGCAATCCGGTGGTCCGGTCGGTATACCTCGGGTTCACGGGCGATCTGGCGTTCTACGACATGCAGGGAACCTCGGACCCGACCTTTGATGGAATCGGGGTTCGGTATTCCCTGGCCTATCTGACGGCGGCGGACTTCTCGTAGCTGTGCGGAAACAGCGGGTGGGTCAACTGCCCGTCCATGATGTAGATGCCGGTCAGGGCGGCAAGCGCGAGCACGATGCCGACCAGTCGGCCGAATAGCCGAGGCGCTATGATCGCGAACAGTGCGCCGACGATGAGGAGTGGCCCGATGATCAAGATCATTCGGGCATCTCGATCACGGCGGTGCCTTGGTCAGACTGGATTTTGACTTCGATCGGATCGCAGTTCTGCATCGTCATTGCGACCTGCTCCCCAAAGCGCATGGGATGAGGAAAGTCGGCTCTGTTGAGCAGAAACGACCGGCATGCTCCGCGGTTAAAATCGATGCCTCGGATGTCGAGACGGTCAGCCCGGCTCGTAACGATCACGGTCCACATGTCACCGCCATCGCCGATCGGTCGCTTAATGACCGACACAGGGATGTCTTCCTGCCCGAAGGCAGGGGCGGCTAGTGAGCCTAAAAGCACAGCAATTATCACCCAACGCATGACACCCTCCCTGCGCAGGGGCGCAGGACACCACAGGATAGGAAGCGGGTCTAGCCTTTCAGTCTCACGCCATGACCGCCCGTGCGGGTGTCGCCAGGGTCAAGAAACACCACCCCCGCCTCTGAGAAGGCGGTCTGAATGGCTGCTAGCGTGCTGGATCTAGGGTCCGTTGCGCCGCGCTCAATGTTCTTCACGCTGATAACCGCCACCCCTGAAGCGGTCGCCAGTTCGGTCTGGTTCCACCCGATGAGCGCGCGGGCGGCGCGGATCTGCGCAGGGGTAATCACGTCCGGTCTGTATGTCAGGGCGGTCAATAGGGCAACCACTGTGAACTTTCCGTCTGTTTCCGCTTGCGGTATGCGATACTAGACGATAAGTTTGTTTCTGCAAACGCAAAGGCGCGAGCGTCATGGGACGCGTAGGGCGCCACGGCGATGCAGGAGAGCAACATGGTCGCGAAGAAGGCAGATGCCTCGGCAGAAATCAGCGTCGTCCCTCTCAAAAGACATTCGGTAAAACTTCGGATTGTAGGCGTCACGCCCATGTTCCAGAACCGCATGGCGGCGAAGGTGAAGGGCGTCTTGCTCGTCGGTGGCGGCAAGAAGACGAAAGCCGAGAGAGCCGGCATCAAGCACAACCCTCTGGAGGAATATCGAGATAGTGCGGAGGTCCTGAGATCCGGTCCGACAGCGCTCGGCTTGAAGGTCACTGCGGTCAAGGGAGCCATGTCGACGGCGGCTTTGGAGACCCCCGGCATGACGAAGACAAGCGCATATCGGCTTCTCTTCATGCCGGGCGATCACGTTCCGCTTTATGGGACGCCACAGCTTCGCATGGATGTTGTTCGTTCGGCCGACATGAATAAGACACCCGATGTACGGACCAGGGCATTCCTGCCGCAGTGGGGCGCCGAAATCGAAATTAGCTACATCGTTCCGCAGCTCAGTGCGGCGTCGGTTGTGACGCTTCTCTGCAATGCTGGCGTCCTAATCGGCGTCGGCGACTTCCGTCAGGAGAAGGGTAAGGGCGCCTTCGGGTCGTTCCGCGTCATCGGTGACGGGGAACAAGATGACGAGTGGGATGATTTGGTTGCCAACCACGGGCGCGTCATTCAGGAGGCCGCGCTTGCCACGCCGGAATATGCGGACGACGACACGCGCGACCTGATGGCGTTTTTCGATCGCGAGACGAAGCGGAGGGCTGCCTGATGTCGCGCTTCAGCAAGGTCATTCGCCAGCAGATCGTTGAGGAGTTTGCTCGGCGCCACAACGGCACTTTCAATCCGACCCTCTTCGTCCAGGAGGTTCGAAACCGAGGCGAGGATCATCCAGCCTTCTCGTGGTTCGAGTGGGATCGAGATACTGCGGCGATCAAATGGCAGATTGAGCAAGCCCGCGAATTTGCTCGTGATCTTCGCGTGACGTTCAAGGTCGAGGAGGTCGGTCGATCAGGTCCGGTCAAGGTCCGCGAGAGCGTCATGCCACTCGTCTTGTCTCCGATGGCAGGTCGGCGGGACGGCGGTGGGTACTATCTCGCCGATCCTGAAGACCCGGCCCACATGGAAGAGCACTGTCGGCAAGCCGCTGCGGCTCTTCGAGCATGGCTTAACCGCTATCAATCCGCCCTTCTCCATGTGGGTGGAAAGGTGGAGACCTTCACGAAGGCCATGGCGGCACTCAATGCCGTCGCGCCGGAGCAGCACGAAGCTGCATGAATGTGCGAAGCCGGTAGGCCGCTACCGGCTGGCAAGGATCATGGCGCGGCAGTCACGTTTAGGTACGGCGGGGTCAGGCCGGTTTCGGAGTGTTACGGTTCGGCTCGGCGGGGCAGTCACGGTATGGCGATGCCCGTTTAGGCCAGGTCGGTTGAGGAATGGCAGTCGAGGTATGTCAAGGTAACATCTGGAACGGTGTGTTTTGGCCCGATACGGCAGTCATGGTTAGACAAGTTCTGTAGAGGTTAGGCTCTGTCTGGTTCGGTTCGTTGAGGCAGTCAAGGCGGGTCCCGTTTGGTTTTGGATAGGTGATGCGTGGCTAGGCAGTCATGGCAAAGCCAGGACTGTTGCGGAAC
>CAZZZQ010000338.1:0-4758 GCA_964658405.1 uncultured Sphingomonas sp. | reverse complement strand
CACAGTCTTCTAGCAGAAGTAGTGCGACACAAGAAGGTGTTCTTCCGCTCAGCATCAGCCAACTATGAAACAGCCGTTCCAGGAACGTTGAGGCTGGTCCCCGGAAAAGAATTGGAGGCGCATCTGCGTAAGGACTGGCGCGAGATGCAAGAGATGCTGTTCGGCGTCGCACCAACGTTCGACGATGTTTTGAAAGATGTCCAGGAAGTAGAAAATCTAATTAACAACTCAAAGCAGACCTCTGGTGAAAAGGAGGGAACTGATGGCGGCTTCTAAACCTGAGCCCCTCCGTGGCGCAAGCGTGGTGCCGAGTTTCCGCGGCACCTACTTGGAGCGTTTCTTACACTTGATCGACGGAATTGACCGCTTGACTAGTCAACGCCAGCGAGCAGCCGTCATGGAAGAGTTGGAGTGGTGCAATAGTCGCACCTCGGACACTCTAGATCACGATAAATACGTTGCAACTCTGATGGTTCTGCGAGACCTGCTACGGCAGGGATGGCAGATCCAATTTCGACACAAGAGCATATTCCTCGTTCGTCCGGACTACAGCCAGGGTAGCGTTGTTCAACTCGACCCAACTACGGTCAAAGATCAGATTCGAAGCGCCATGCAAGACGAGCGCATATCCAAGCTTTGTATCCCCGCCACTCGTCGCTTCATTGAAGCTATGGAAAGCGGTACCCCAAAACGCAAATCTGTTACAGATCTAATTGGTGATGGACCTCAACTCGCCAAGAGTTTGCTCACTCTTCCTGAAACGGCATCAGCCGAGCACATACGTACCGTTGTATCGCCGTACATTCAGCTGGCGACCGGGGATGAAAGAGACACGTACACGGGTCAGCGTCTCATCGACATTTGGCGCTATTTTCGATATTTGTGGGCAATCCCGTATCTCTCGACTCCAGGGCGAAATCTGTTTTACCTGATCCGTGACGCCGCGCAGCCGTGTCATCCTGTGATGGGAATTGCAGCCTTGGTGCAGCGGCGATTCGGCTCTATGGGCATCGGCTTTATGACTGTGAGGTGTTTAAAGATTTTAAAAGCTCGTATCGAAACGCTCTCGATCGGTACGCTGACGGTGGACCCATTTGCATCTTCGTTCGAAAGCCGAAGACCGTGATTAGCGACCTGAGAAATCAGCCTTGAAAGCAGCATTGCTGTATCTGCGCACTTTACTAGGGGTATTGAAGATCAACTTGCGTCCGATAACACTCGCCGCAATTCACTATACATAATATGTGTTATCGGACGTAACTAAAGGCAGTGATGATTCTGTCGTTCATACCTTTATGCTCGCGGCCGCGTCCTATGGAAGGCTTTGCATCACAAATTCTCAGGAGAGCTTCTATGACCCCGCAGGAACAGCAGATGCTTCAAGGTCTTACCGATCGGATCGACCAGACGTCTCTCCCGGAAAAAGATCCCGACGCTGAACAGTATCTCCAGCGAACTTTGGGTCGCAACCCTGACGCGCTCTACATTCTGGCGCAGACGGTATTAGTTCAACAATATGCTCTTGACCAGGCGCAGAAGCAACTGGCCGATGCCAAGGCTGATCTCGACGAACTGAGACAACAGTCTCAGTCTCCACAGCCGAAACACTCGAGCAGCTTTCTTGGAAACCTCCTGGGGCTGTCGGATGACGCGCCGCGCCAGGCTCCTCAGCCGCCTCCTCCTGCGTACACTCAGCCGGCCTATGCCCCTGTCTCCTATCAGGCCCCACCCTATGGGGGCAACGCTCCTGGTTATGGTACGCCGCCCCAGTCCGGTGGCTTCCTCAGATCTGCCCTCCAGACAGCGACCGGCGTCGCGGCGGGGGCGCTCGCCTTTCAAGGGATCGAAAGCCTCATGCACGGGTTCGGACACTCCGGGGGCCAGGGTTTCAGCGACTCGCGTCCGGAGGAGGTTGTCAATAACTACTACGGAGGCGCAGCGTCTGGTGAGCACGCAGAGCACCTCTCCCCGGACATTGATGATCGACGCAACGAGTCCTCGAGCTTTAGCGACGCGGTCACCAACAACGATCATCATGATGGAACGCAAAGCTTCATGGACAACGACACGTCGGACGCGTCGGCTGGCTTCGAGAATAGTGCCGAAGACTCGAGCGATGACGGCGGTTCGGGCGACACGGACGATACCAACTATTGATGCAACAGGAGCTTAGTGTTGCTGGAGCAGCGCGCGCAAAAGGGCGTGGCTGCTCCGTAATGCTTCTTCGATCTGTTTGAGCTCGTCGATATCCTCCACGCTGCCGTACCACCGCAGGATGGTCCCATCTTCAGCATGCCGCGGCGATCCTCTTGATCGCATCCAGCGCCAGCCGTCATTCTTGTCCTTGATCCTGTACCGGATGTCGATTGATTCCCCGCTTCGCAGGGCTCGACCGACCGCCTTCATGGTCGGCTCAACATCGTCTGGATGGAGAGCAGCCAGCCAGCCCAGATTCAAAGATCTCTCCCGGGTTAGTCCAGTGGTCTCCTCCCACTTGGTACTTACGTCAAGGATGTTTCCCTCGGGGCTCATGATCCAAGGCACCTGGGGATTGAGCTCAACCATAGATCGAAAGTGATCTTCGCTCTCCGTCAAGGCAGCCTTCGTTGCGCTGATCTCCGTAATATCCATGACCGCGGCGGAGATCCCGACAATTTCGCCGCCTTCGTCATAGGCCGGATAGTAGGAGAGAAGCACCGTCATCGGTTCCTGTTCGGGCCTTGCAGACATTCTCTGAACGCTCACGTTCGAGATCGCATCACCCAGTAGAGCGCGGGAGAGATACGGTTCAAGGTTGGGATAGGAAGCCGGGATGATTTCCTTGACCGTCCGGCCGAGGTGCGCTTCAATCGCAAGCCCGTTCATCTCTGCCAGTCGACGATTGATGCTGACATAGCGAAAGTTTCGATCAAGGAAGCAGAGTCCGACGGGAGCACCGTCGTAGATGGCCTGCAGCTGTGCGAGGCGCTGCGCAGGCAGGGCTTCCAGACCGGAAATGACATTCTGATTCCCTTTCGCCTGGATATTGTTGGACCACCACACTAACGGCGACGAAGCAACCTGCTCTGCGAGCCGCTCCGGAGGGAACGGGCGGCCGAAGAGCCAGCCTTGACCAAGCTCGCATCCGAGCCAGAGCAACATCTCCGCCTGCTCCTGAGTTTCAATCTCCTCGGCCACTGTTACAAGATCCAGGCTGTGACCAAGTCCGATCATTGCGGCGACGATCTTTCTATTTTCGCGGGTCGTCGTCATGGCCCTGACAAAACTTCCGGCAATCTTCAACTGGTCGAAGCCGAACCTCTGAAGTTGGCTCAAGCTTGAATACCCCGTTCCGAAGTCATCCAGCGCGAGGCCGCAGCCTAGACCTTTCAATCGGTGGGTGACCTGCTGCGCTGGCGTCAGATTCTGAATCAGAGCGCTTTCAGTGATCTCGATCATCAGGCAGTCCAGGGGAAAGCCCGTGCCTTCGGCAGCGTCGAGGATTTGCTGCGGAAGATCAAGATCAAGCAACTGGAGTGGAGAGAAATTGACTGCCAGTGAAACTGACTTCGGAAGTGCGGGCGATGCCCGGAATGCTTTTCGGAGAACCTGCTTCGTGAGCTCGCCGAGCAGGCCATGCTCTTCGGCGAGAGAGATAAAGTTATCCGGGAGAATCAACCCTAATTCAGGATGTCTCCACCGTGCCAGCACCTCGAAGCTCGTAAGGGCGCCAGTCCGAAGATCGATGATCGGCTGAAAGCATGGATGCACTTCCTCACGGGAAATGGCTTGGCGCACATCATCAATCTTCCCCTGCATGGAGAGCATTCTATGACTAAAGTTAATGCGTTAGAAAGCCTTTAGTCATCACAGGGAGTGATAAAGAGGCTTATTTCACTGCCTTTTGTAACCTAAGTTACATAAGAACCCGTGAAATAGCTCACGACGGCTGATCATGACATCGCGACAGACTATGGTCTGGCCCCCGTACTAAGTATCTCCTCCATTCCAACCCCTAGCCCTGAGCCAAGACAGGTGCTCCTGTTCCAGGGGTTATACGATCCGGATTGACGACGGTAGCGGGTCAAGCATCTCCATAACTCTTTTGTCTTCTTGTGATTGGCCATACACCTCGCTATAAATCTCACGAAGCCAGGACCGCAGCTCAGACTTTGCGAGCGAGCTCCGGTGAGAAACGCCGCCAACCATCAAGATCAAAGGTGGCGGCATCACCCCGGACACCGGAGGCATGATGTAAACCAGCCCACCGATCTCACGACACCCGAGCGATCGATAAAACTGCTTTCGTTTTGCTCGCGCCTCACTGTGGACCGTGTCGATGATCTCCGGTTCGACCTCGATCAGCAGTACTCGGCCGTCACCGGCGAGTAGTAGCAGAGCCTCTTTGAAGAGGAGACGCCCGACGCCAGAGCGACGATGGCTTTTCCTGACAGCCATATACTCGAGCAAGGCTGCATCGGTGCCCGGAAGCCAGATGCCCACCGCAAAACCGACTACGATCCCGCCCGATTCAGCAACGAGAAAACGGTAGTTCGGATGATCTGCCATCGCCCGAATAGCCTCGAGAGGCTTCCGTTCTTCGAGTGGAAAGGCCTCCTCATAGATTCTGAGAAGTTGATCGAACGCCGGGGCCGAGCAGGAGCGAAGGCGGGAGATGACGATTTGTTCAGCGGAACCGATGGAAGACCTCCAGCCAAACAGCGACCTAGAATGCCGAGTGCGCTACCAGATCGCAGGCCAGATGCAATGAAAAGGTTC
>CAZZZQ010000337.1:0-4764 GCA_964658405.1 uncultured Sphingomonas sp. | reverse complement strand
GCTGGTGCGTGAGCCGGCGGTCCAGTCGTCTCCGGCGAGGTAGCGCCAGAGGCGTGTCCCGTTCGTGGTCAGCGGCGTTCCGTTGCCGCGGGCCTCGTTCAACAGGTTTCCCGTGAGGAACATACGGCCGGTGGAGCCGATGGTGCGGTCGGTCTCGATGCGGCCGTTCTCGAAGTGGACGTTGGCGGGAACGTCAACAGGACCGCGTGCTGCTGGTGACGTAAGGATGTAGCCGTTGGTGCGGAAGTCCTGTGCGGCGATCAGCTCGCTCCATCGGCCCTGCTGGAGATCGCCGCGACCGCTGGCGGTGCGCGTGTCCTCGCTGGCGGCTGAGAGGCTGAGGTCGGCTCGTGGAGCGAACGGGTGCGCCGGGACGACGTCGATCACGCCGCCGAGGGCGCTTGAGCCATAGAGATCTGAGCCGCCGCCGCTGGTGATGGTGATGGCGTCGATCGTCTCGGGGGGCAGCTCGTTCCAGTGGATCCAGCCGCCGAAGGGGTCGTTCAACGGGGCGGAGTTCGCCAGCACCAGCGTTCTGCTGGCTGCCGTCGAACCGAGGCCGCGTAGGGAGATGCCCTGGCTGGTCGGATTCTGGACCCATCCGCTGGAGCGGCGGAAGAGCTCAAAGCCGGCGTGCTGGCGAAGCGATTCGTCGAGCGTGAGGGCTGGGTACTGCCGGAGCTCCTGACCGGTCAGAGCGCTCTGCGTGACCGCCTGCGGACCCATGTCGATGGAGCTGCGGGTCGCCGTCACGGTCGCCTGCTGGCTGAGGCTCGATGGGGCAAGCACCAGCTCTACCTCGCCGATAGTCCCTCCATTCAAGGAGATCGGACCGGAGTCCATGGCTGCAGACCTGGCCCGAAGCGTGGCCGGGCCGGGGCCAGCTGCGACGACGAACGCCCCTGTGGCGTCCGTCGTCGTGACCCCGGCACTGCCCGTGACTTCGACAGAAGCGCCGGAGACTGGCCTTCCTGATCGGTCGACCACGTGGCCGTGAATTTGAAGCTGGGCCTGAGCCGCGCCCGCGCAACTCACCACCAGCCAGAACAATGCCCTGAACGACGTCAATGACTACCCTTCAAACCCACGATTCCAGTGTGAGATGACGCGGGTCTCTCGTTCGTAGCCCAGCACGCTGACCGAGCCGGTCCCCAGGCCGAAGAGGCTTCCGCCGGTCGCGTCGAGGCCGATCCAGCGGGCGGCCAGGATCCTCAGAATATGGGCGTGGGCGAAGAGGGCGACGGCACCGCCGGTCTCCGCAGGAATCGCGGCGACGGCGCGGGAGATGACCCCATCCGCGCGGACACCGACCTGCTGAGCGGTCTCGCCGCCGGTGATCTCGTCCTTCCAGACGGACCAGTTCGGGTGGTCGACGCGAATCTCCTTGGTCGTCTTGCCCTCGAAGATGCCGTAGTCCCACTCGCGGAGACCCTCTTCAATCGTCGCAACGTCGCCGTAGCCGGCGATGGCACAGGTCTCTTTCGCGCGCTGCATGGGGCTGGTGAGGACGGCGGCGAACTTTTTGCCTGCCAGGTAGTCCTTCAGCTCCGTTGCGCGCTGCCGCCCGTGCTCGGTCAGCGGAATATCCGTCCGGCTGGTGTGCGCCCCACTCAAACTCCACTCTGTTTCACCATGCCGAATCAACCAAAGCTCAACCATCGAAACCCTCCGTAGCCTTATCCTATAAGGATGGACTTTCAGCTCTCCACGACCTATAAGCCGCAGGGGGATCAGCCCCGGGCCATCAGCGAGCTCTGCTCCGGGATCAACGCCGGGGAGAAGGACCAGGTGCTGCTCGGCGTCACCGGCTCGGGCAAGACCTTTACGATGGCGAAGATTATCTCGGAGCTGAACCGGCCCGCGCTCATCCTTGCTCATAACAAGACGCTTGCGGCGCAGCTTTACCATGAGTTCAAGTCGTTCTTTCCGTCGAACGCGGTCGAGTACTTCGTCTCCTACTACGACTACTACCAGCCTGAGGCGTACATTCCGTCGGGCGACCTGTTCATCGAAAAAGAGGCGACGATCAACGAGGAGCTGGACAAGCTCCGCCTTTCGGCGACCCGCAGCCTGTTCGAACGGCGCGACTGCATCATCGTCTCCTCGGTCAGCTGCATCTACGGTCTCGGCTCGCCTGAGGCGTACTACGGCATGCTGCTGCTGCTCGAAAAGGGCCAGCAGATCAAGCGTGAGGACATCACACGGCGGCTGGTCGAGATCCTCTACGAGCGGAACGATGTGGACTTTCGTCGCGGTACGTTTCGCGTGCGCGGCGACATTATCGAGGTGTTTCCGACCTACGACGAGAACGCGTACCGGATTGAATTGTTTGGCGACGAGATCGACGCGCTCTCGCAGATCGACCCGCTCTTCGGGACGGTGAAGCAGAAGTACTCGCGGCTGCCGATCTACCCGAAGTCGCACTATGTGGTGCAGCCGGAGCGGAAGAAGACGGCCAGCGATTCGATTCTCGCCGAGATGGAGTGGTGGGAGAAGGAGCTGGAGCAGCAGGGGCGGCTGGTCGAGTCGCAACGCATCCATCAGCGGACGCGCTTTGACCTCGAGATGATCAAGTCGGTCGGGTACTGCCACGGGATCGAGAACTACTCGCGGCACTTCTCGGGCCGGTTGCCGGGCGAGCCACCGCCGACGCTGCTGGACTACTTCCCCAAGGACTTTCTGCTGTTTATCGACGAGTCGCACGTCACGGTTCCGCAGTTGCACGGGATGTGGCATGGCGACCGCAGCCGTAAGCAGAACCTGGTCGACTACGGCTTCCGGTTGCCCTCGGCGATGGATAACCGGCCACTGAAGTTCGATGAGTTTGAGGGTCGCACCGGGCAGATTGTTTATGTCTCGGCGACGCCTGGGCCGTACGAGCTGACCAAGGCGGCGGGCGTTGTGGTCGAGCAGATTATTCGACCGACCGGGCTGATTGATCCGGTGGTCGAGATTCGGCCGGTCAAGGGTCAGATCGACGATCTGCTGGCCGAGATTCGCGACCGCGTGAACAAGGATCAGCGGGTGCTGGTGACGACGCTGACGAAGCGTATGTCGGAGGACCTGGCGAACTACTACACCGAGGTCGGGGTGCGCTGCCGGTATATGCACTCGGAGATCGAGACGCTGGAGCGGATCAAGCTGCTGCGCGATCTGCGAAAAGGCGAGTATGACGTGCTGATCGGGATCAACCTGCTTCGCGAGGGGCTGGACCTGCCGGAGGTATCGCTGGTTGCGATTCTTGATGCGGATAAGGAAGGCTTCCTCCGTTCGCAGGGCTCGCTGATCCAGACGATCGGGCGTGCGGCGCGGCACCTTGAGGGGCGGGCGATTCTGTACGCCGACAAGATGACCGACTCGATGCAGCGGGCGATCGACGAGACCGATCGCCGGCGCGAGAAGCAGGTCGCGTACAACGAGGAGCACGGGATTACGCCGATGTCGATCAGCCGGCCGCTCGAGATGGGACTGGCCGGAATTCTGAAGGCGGACTACGCCGATCTGACGGACGATGCCGATGGCGTGCCAGAGTTCGAGACGCAGCAGGAGCTCGATACGTTTATCGGGAAGCTGGAGTCGGATATGCGCGAGGCGGCCAAGAAGTTCGAGTTTGAGAAGGCGGCCAAGCTTCGCGATACGGTCAAGGAGCTGCGTACAAAGGAGTTCCTGTTCAGCTAGGGTTTCGCGCGGTTTCGACCGCAACTTCCCTCACCGGCTGCTGTCTATCTGAGTGCATGCTGAGGTCCGGCTGTCCATGCGAATCCTGCATGACAGCCGGGCTTTTTGCGTCACCGAGGGACTATGAACATCGCTTTGAAGGTACTTTGCACGATGACGTTGAGCGGCGTGGCAGCCGCAGGATTCGCACAGGCACCGATCGTTCGGCAGCCGCCCGCCACCGATCAGCAACCGCCGGTTCAGACCCAGCAAGTTCCGCAGCAGCAGGGGCAATACCCTGTGGATCAGCAGGGGCCGCCGCCTGCGCCGATCGCTCCGCAGCAGCTTGACCAGGTGGTCTCGCGGATCGCGCTCTACCCCGATCCTCTGCTCGCACAGGTGCTGACTGCGTCGACCTACGGCAATGAGATCGCGGACGCAGCGAACTGGGCTGACGCGCACAGCAACCTGACGGGCGAGGCGCTTGGACAGGCGGTCCAGACGGACAATCTTCCCTTTGATCCCAGCATCCTCGCGCTGCTGCCCTTCCCGTCGGTGCTGGATACGATGGCGCGGGATCCGGCATGGACCGCGCAGCTTGGCGATGCGGTCCTGTCGCAGCGGCAGGATGTGATGGATGCGGTGCAGCGGATGCGCCAGCAGGCCCGGCAGTACGGCTACCTGCAGTCGAACCAGTATGACAACGTGGTGGACGACGGTGGCTATGTCGAGATCCAGCCGCTGAACCCGGCCTTTGTGTATGTTCCCGTCTACGATCCGCGGATTGTCTTCTATGCTCCGCGACCGGGCTTCGTGATTGGAGGCGCGATCCGATTTGGACCGGCGATTACGATCGGTACGTCCTTTGGCCGGTATGGCTGGTTTGGTGCAGGCTTTGGCTGGTCGTCGCATGCCATCCTGATCGACCGGCGTCCGTGGGGTAGAACGTGGGTCAATCGCGGCGTGTATGCCCATCCATATGCCCGGCCGGTTGCGCGGCCCGTTGGCCCGCGGGTCGAACAGCATGGCGGCGGCCGTCCTCACGAGCGGTAGCGGAGGTCGCAGGGCAGAGTGGCAGGGCTGCTTCGGTGGCCCTGCTACCCTGTT
>CAZZZQ010000336.1:0-4766 GCA_964658405.1 uncultured Sphingomonas sp. | reverse complement strand
AGTCGCGTTTGAATCGACAAAGATGTTATTTGTAATGATTGAGGTGCAAAAGAGTCCAAGACCTCTTCGCCCCCTCCATCCCCAGCAATTGTGTTGCCGATCTCGGTCACGGAAGGGAAGGGCGGGGACGTCGTCCCGCCCAGAAAGATCTGACTCGAAAAGCTATTTGCCTGGTTCGTATTTCCGTAGATCAGGTTTTGCACAAGGAGTAATTCTTCTGGAGAGGTTACTGAATCGATAGCAGGCCAGCAAGCAGCATGATTATTCCGAATAATATTGCCTTGCAGTAGGACCTTCACCCCTTTATAAATGGAAATTCCCGCTCCGCAGGCTTGGCTGTTGTTGACGGTCTCGTAAAGAACGTTTTCTTCAATGGTATTCCCGATGATCTGTACGTTGCCAGCAGTACCAAGGGCGATACCGGTTCCGTGGCCTGCATCGCCAAAGGCAGAGGTGCACTTCGAGTTTGGAAGACTGTCAGGTCCTGAGTTGCCTTTGATATCGTTGCCCTGGATCAGCGGGCTGGCTCCATTGACCGCATAGATGCCGCAGCCAAGGTTGTTCGTCACGATGTTGTTCGTAATCGTGGGCGAAGCTTGCGTAATAGCGATTCCGCCTCCGTTGAGCGGCGATGCAGCGCTCGTATGTCCTCCCTGGATCGTGAGCCCGTTGAGGACAGCGGCGAGAGTCTCCCGGGTCTGAAACGTGACCACCGGCCCATCATTCGCGCCGTTGATCACGACACCAGCAGCATCAGCAAACGCCTTCGCTCCACTCGTGACCGTAATGGCCTTCCCTTTGAAATCAATGTTCTCGTGATACGTTTCCGGTGAGATGAGAACGGTGTCGCCATTGCTGGCGGCATTGATAGCGCCCTGGATGGTCGCTATGTCACCAGGTACATGGATGGTGTTCTGCGCTGCGCCCACGTTAGCGCCCAGCAGGAGCAATACGAAGAGCGTTCTGTTCTGCCGATTCAGGAGATGCATGAGCTCAATGTCCTTCCAGGGTCAGGTTGATCGTCAGGGATTGAAAGACGCCGCCCAAGTTCGCACTAATGAAAGTGGTAGGCCACGCCGACACTGAAGACGCTCGGGCTGAGCCCGTTCGGAGGAAAGCTCCGCCACCGCTGCAGCTCGTAGTCTGCCCTGACGTTGATCGACGGTCGAACCCTGTAATCGACGCCGAGACCGCCCGCGCCCGTGTTGAAGGCGAGATTGGCCGCAGGACCACCATTGGGATTGCTCAACGTTGGAGGGAAGTTGAAGACGCCACGCCCGACCATCAGCTTTGCGTACGGCGAGAACGGTCCAAAGTGGAGGACGTACCGCGGGCCTATCTCGAAGCTCCGCTCGTAGACGCCCTCCTTGGAGTTGGGATCGTTGAGTTGATGGAACTCCGCATCGACCCCAAAATGAGATTTGAAGTCGAAGGTCCCGTAGAAGCCAAAGCCCCTGAGTGTCTGGATGCTGTGGTAATCGGAGTTCGCCAGGCTGAAAATCGCGCCCAGCTGAAGATCGCCGGCACGGGAGGCTGTCGGGGTGGCCTGTGCGTACAGCAGGCTGCTGGTGGCGCTTCCAAATGGCAGTAAAAGGCAGAGGACACGAACAAATATGGTTCGACACAGGAGCAGTTGTCTTGGGTTCACGGAATCTCCAGGGATGGATCACCGCGTCTCGCTGCCCTCGAAGATGAGTCCCTGGGGAACCAATACGGCGTCTCTGGAAGGCACGCTTGCTTAGTGAAGGTAACACCGCCGATCAGCATTCGAGGGTGCTTCGAGGAACTTTGCTGCATTGAGCGGGAACGTTAGACTAGCGTCCTTCGGCACCATCTGGCGCGGATAAGGTCACGGAAGCTGTAATGATGTGTGGTCGACGAAGCACCAGGCTGCTTACACCTACAACTTCTTTCCTAATGGCGCTCCCGAGCTCCTCGACGTGCAGAGATCCAGGTGGCTAGGACCTCGTGTCATCGCGGGAGAGCTTGGTTGGCCCGATCAGCGGCGTCTTGCAACGTTGCGTCAATCAGGGCGAGCCCTGCGGCCTGCGCGGAGGCACCGTAGAGCGGTGGTCTCCCCTCCCAGTAGGCGCTCAGCTTGTCGGTGCGTGGCTGGCGGTGGCGCCACACGGTGTCTGCATTCCTGGTGAGGAAGCGTGTGAACTCTTCACGGGTCTTCGGGTCTGAGGTGAGGGGTACGAGGTCGCCGAGGTAGTAGGCGAAGACTCCCTTGAAGGTCTGGCCGTCCTGGTTCAGCTCGGGGGTTGCTTCGTGCAGGATGCCTGCCTGCGTGAGGCTTCCGATCGTGGCCTGTGCGATGGCGGCGGCGGTCTCGAGGTGGCTGCGGTCACCGTCGATCCGGTAGAGCCCCGCGAGGCCGCCGAGGATCACGCCCTGGTTATACGTGTAGGTCGGGCTCCCGTTGTTTTTGCACTGTGCGTTCAGGCCATCGTTGACGAGGTGCCCAGGGTTGATCATGCCGGACCGGCTGAACCACGCCCACTCCTTCTGCGCCCAGGCGGCGTAGGCGGGGTCGCTGGTGGCGCGGTAGAGAGCGGTCGCGGCGTAGAGCAGCAGTTCGTTGGTGATGGCGTTCTTGTAGGTGCGTTGATGATCCCACCAGAGGCCGCCGCCGCAGCTCTCATCCCAGTACTGGCTGGTCACTTCGGCGAATTTGGCCTTGCTGTACGCGAGCAGCGCGGGTGAGGGGTCGAGGCGGGCGACGTGCAGCGAGGCGATCACGGCCCAGAGGTCGTCGTCGTTGCCGTCGAGACCGTCGTGGTTGGCGACGGCGCGTTCGATCTCCGGAAGATAGGTGCGGTCGCCGCTGATCTCCGTGTATCGGGCGAGTGCGTCGACGATGACGAAGCGCTGCCAGGCGTTGATGCTGGTCCATGTCTGCGCGCCGGTGGGGCTGGAGACGAGCCAGCCTCGGTCGAGTGCCTGTGCCGCGACGCGTGCCCGGTCGCGCGTCGTCTTTTGCACGCTGGCGGGTGTGGCGCAGACACAGGTGAGGGGGCTGATGGCCAGCAGGAGCAGAGCTGTGGTTCTAACGACTGCTGCGTGGATTCGGCTCATGCGGTGCTCCGTTGATCTTGCTCCCGCCCAGGGCGGATACTCTGCCAGTGTACGGTTGGGGGCGGCGGTTGAGGCGATCGCGCCTATCCTCCGGCTCGCTCCGGAGGACAGGCTCTTCCGGTTCGAGTGGGCCTGCGCTTGAAAGCGCTTCCCAGCGCTGCCCGGCTGTGCGACGATGTCCCTACCATCGCGAGAGGTGTTCCGGATGCTGTCTGCGTTTCGTCTCATGATGTGCGTTCTATGCTGCGGCGTGTGGCTGGATCTCGCGGTGCCTGTGCGAGCGCAGAACCGTGTGACGATCCTCAATGATGCCTTTGGAGATCGCCCGCAGCTCGAGCAGGACTGGGGCTACTCCGCGCTGATCGAGTTCGAAGGCAAACGGATTCTCTTCGACTCCGGCGACAACATCGAGGTCTTTCGCAAGAATGTCGAAGCACTGCACGTCGACCTCACGCACCTCGATCTGGTGATCCTCACCCACGCACATGGGGACCACACCTCCGGGCTGCGCTACGTGCTCTCCAAAAATCCGACGGTCAGGATCTACGTTCCCGACGATCCTTTCTTTACCGGGACCGTCCTTCCGGCCGCCTTTCTCGCGACGGACGCTCGCCCCGAGCTGCCTGCGAAGATGCGCTACTTCGGCGGCGGCGCGAGGCCGGAGCCGAAGGGCTGGGTGGCGTGGACGGATACGAACATGTCCGCCGTCAGCGGCCCGATCACCATTGCACCGCACATCCACCTCGTCGCGCTGGTCTCGGAGAAGCCGGCCTTCAAGGGGCTTCGCGAGATCTCCCTGGTGCTCGATACACCGGCGGGTCCGGTGGTGTTCGTCGGCTGTTCGCATCCGGGCATCGAACAGATCCTGGCATCGGCAACGGCGGCTGATCCGGACAAGCCGATCGCAATGCTCGTCGGTGGCCTGCACCTCCTGCAGGACTCCCCCGAGCAGGTCGAGACGACCCTCGACGTGCTGCAAAACAAGTATCACGTCAGAACGATGGCGATCGGACACTGCTCCGGTGAGCTGGCGTTTCTGCGCGTCCAGCAACGATGGTCAGCCCGGAGCCTCTACGCCGGACTTGGTGAAACAATCCCGTTTTAGGCGCGGGGCTATTCCCTGCGCCAGTTGAGAAAGGTTCTGTGAAATCGATCACGCTGCTGCTCTTCGCAATGACTCTCTTTCCTGTGCAGCTGCTGCGAGCACAGGCTGCATCCTCCCCCCAGTTAAAGAGCAGTGCGAGCTTCGACCTGGGCGCGAGCGAGGCGCTCACTGCGATGCGCACACGCGCGGAGGAGCTCAAGATCGGCGGCGTTGCCGTGGTCGCATTCATGCCGGGCCAGGAGCTTCAATCCTGGAGCTCGAAGATGCTCGTCGTCGGTCGCTACAAGGATCTTCCCAGCGCAACCGACAAGGGATCGAACCTGCTCGGCATCGCGTACGCCAAGGCGGCGGAGATGGCGGACACCCTGAAGGACAGCGGCAGCAACATCCGCAAGCCCATGACCGGCGAGTTCGGATGGCAGGGCGGAGTGATCGGTCAGGTTGAGAGCGGCTATCTCATCGTGGCGTTCAGCGGAGGCAAGTCAGAGGATGATGTCGAGGTCTCCCGCGCAGGGCTGGCGATCCTGAAGGCGTCGTTCGCGACGACGGGACAACGGTCGTCGGGCGCTAAGCCGTAGATTCT
>CAZZZQ010000335.1:0-4769 GCA_964658405.1 uncultured Sphingomonas sp. | reverse complement strand
GACGCCGACGCCAGGGCCGCCTTCGCCAAGTCGAACGCCGCCGTCATCGAGGCGCTCAAGGCCTACGGGGTCTGGATGAAGTCCGACCTGCTCCCCCGCTCGACCGGCGACTACAAGCTGGGTGCCGACACCTTCTCGAAGAAGCTGAAGTACGACGAGATGGTCGACCTGCCGCTCGATCGCCTGCTCGAGATCGCCAACGCCGACCTGCATAAGAATCAGGCCGAGTTCACGCGTGTCGCAAAAGAGGTCGATCCCTCGAAGACCCCCCAGGAGGTCCTCGCCGAACTGGCGACGATCCACCCCGCTCCCGATAAGCTGCTGCAGGCCTTTCAGGATCAGTTTGCCAGCCTGATTGAGTTCATCAATGCACACCATGTCATCACCATCCCCTCAAAGGTCGAGCCGACGCTTGAGGAGACGCCGCCCTTCATGCGCGCGACGACGCAGGCCTCGATGGACCCGCCCGGCGCCTTTGAGACGCACTCGACCAAGGCCTACTTCAACGTCACGCTCCCCGAAAAGGACTGGACCCCGGCCCACATCGCCGAGCACATGGCCGCCTTCAACGTCGGGACCATCACCAGCACCGCCGTCCACGAGGCCTATCCCGGCCACTACGTGCAGTTTCTCTGGCAGCCGCAGTTTCCCTCGAAGATCCGCAAGCTGGTCGGTGCAAACACGAACATCGAGGGCTGGGCGCACTACTGCGAGCAGATGATGCTCGACGAGGGCTACCTTCCGCCCGGGACCGCTGCCGGCTCACGCGAGGCAAAGCTGATCCGCCTCGGCCAGCTGCAGGACGCTCTGCTGCGGGATGCGCGCTTCGTCAACTCCATCAAGCTGCACACCGGCGCCTTCACCTTCGACCAGGCGGTTGACTTCTTCGTCACGGACGGCTTCCAGTCGCACTCCGTCGGCCTGATGGAGACCAAGCGCGGGACCGCCGACGCGACCTATCTCTACTACACCCTCGGCAAGCTCGAGATCCTGAAGCTGCGCGCCGATCTGCAGGCAAAACAGGGCTCATCCTTCAACCTGCAGCACTTTCACGATGACTTCATGCGGCAGGGCTTCGCTCCTGTCAAGATCATCCGGAAGGCAATGCTGCACGACGACTCGCCTGTTTTATAGTGTTTTCCGCATCTGAGTACGTTGGTTGAGCGTTCTATAGACGCCTGCGTCATGCCCGCTCCGTCCCGGCGTTTTGCTACGATAGCTCTAATTATGTAGTTAAAGGTTAAGTCTGTCCCTATGACCACGACACCGATGAAGATCCGCAAGGCCGTCTTTCCCGCCGCAGGAATGGGCACACGCTTCCTGCCCGCCACGAAGGCTACCCCCAAGGAGATGCTCTGCCTTGTCGATAAGCCGTTGATTCAATACGGCGTCGAAGAGGCGGTCGCCGCCGGCTGCACCGAGATCATCATCATCACCGGTCGCGGCAAGACGACGATGGAGGACCACTTCGATCGCTCCGCCGAGCTCGAAGCCTCGCTCGAAGCCAAGAACAAGACCGCGCTGCTCGAGATTGCACGCTCCGTCTCGAAGCTCGCCAAGATCACCTACACCCGCCAGGCGGAGGCGCTCGGCCTTGGCCACGCCGTCCTGATGGCCAAGGAACTGGTCGGCAACGAGCCGTTCGCAGTCCTGCTGCCGGACGACATCGTCGACGCCAAGGTCCCCTGCATGAAGCAGATGGTCGAGGCCTACTACGAGACGCAGTCGACCATCCTCGGCTCTGAGGTTGTGGAAGGCCCGGCGATCTCGGCCTACGGCTGCCTGGACTGCACCCCGGACCCGAAGAATCCGCGCCTGCTCGCCGTCAAGAACATGGTGGAGAAGCCGAAGTTCGAGGATGCCCCCTCCCCCAACGCCATCATCGGCCGCTACATCCTCACCCCGCGCATCTTCGAGATGATCGAGACCATCAAGCCGGGCGCGGGCGGCGAACTCCAGCTGACCGACGCGATCAAGGCACTGCTCCAGTACGAGAAGGTCTACGGCTTCAGCTACGAGGGCAAGCGTCACGACGCCGGCGATAAGCTCGGCTTCCTGAAGGCCACGGTCGAGTTTGCCCTGAAGCGCGACGACCTCGGCCCGCCCTTCCGGGAGTGGCTCAAGTCCTTTCCTTTGTAAGTCTTCCACTGCCCCGGAGCGACCCTCCGGGGCAGCGTCCGTTAAGCCCCGCATCGTTCGCTCCCCCGTGCTCATCTACTCCCCATAGTCTGTTTGACCCCAGGAGCTTCGCGTGCCCAGTCTTCTTGATCCAATCCAGGTCGGTGACCTCTCCCTTCCGAACCGCGTCTTCATGGCGCCACTGACCCGTCTTCGCGGCACCCCCGACCACGTCCCGACGCCCATCATGATCGAGTACTACACCCAGCGTGCCGGCGCTGGACTCATCATCTCTGAGGCCATTCCGGTCGATCCCTTTGGCGTCGGCTACGCGAACGTCCCCGGCCTCTGGTCGCAGGAGCAGGTCGAAGCATGGAAGCCGATCACCAAGGCCGTGCACGATCACGGTGGCCACATCGTCGCCCAGCTCTGGCACGTCGGCCGCATCTCCGATCCGAGCTTCCACAACGGAGCACTTCCGGTCGCCCCCAGCGCCATCGCCGCCAAGGGCAAGGTCAGCCTGCTCCGCCCGGAGCGGGAGTTTGTGACGCCCCGTGCGCTTGAGCTCGCCGAGGTCAAGGAGGTCGTCGAGGCCTTCCGCCGCGGAGCCGAGAATGCAAAGGCAGCCGGCTTTGACGGTGTCGAGCTCCATGGCGCGAACGGCTACCTGCTGGACCAGTTCCTGCAGGATGGCTCCAATCACCGCACCGACGAGTACGGTGGTCCTATCGAGAACCGCGCACGGCTGATGCTTGAGTGCACCGACGCAGCGATTGCGGTCTTCGGAGCAGGGCGTGTCGGCATGCACCTCGCCCCCCGCGGCGACGCCCACGGTATCTCCGACTCGAACCGCGAGGCCACCTTCAGCTACGTTGCGCGCGAGCTCGGCAAGCGGAAGATCGCCTTCATCGCGGCACGGGAGCACGTCGCTCCCGACAGCCTCGGACCGTCGCTCAAGGAGCTCTTCGGCGGCGTCTACGTCGCCAACGAGGCCATTGACCAGAAGACCGGCCAGGACCTGCTCGACGACGGCAAGGCGGATGCAGTGGCCTACGGCAAGCTCTTCATCGCCAACCCGGACCTGCCCGTCCGCTTCGCTAAAGAGGCGAAGCTGAACACCCCCGAGCCATCTACCTTCTACGCGACAGGGGCCACCGGATACACCGACTACCCTTCGCTCTAGCCTGTCATTCCCGAAGAGATGCGTTTGAACCGTTGTCAATAAGGGCCGCAGCCTCAACGCTGCGGCCTTTGAAATGTGAGGAGCCAGTGCCGGAAGAACGAACTGCAGGACCGTCGCTGCAGGAGCAGTTCGGGCCGATCGACATCTACCTGCTCGACCAACTCCTCCGCGCCCGCATCACGCCGGGCATGCGGATCTTCGACGCAGGCTGCGGCTCCGGCCGGAACCTCGTCTACCTGCTTCGCGAGGGGTACGAGGTCTTCGGCGTCGACGCAGATCCTGAGTCCGTCGCGTACGTCCGATGGATGGCCGCATCGCTCGCGCCATCCCTTCCGCCAACCAACTTCCGCAACGAGGCGATCGAGGCAATGTCCTTCCCGGACGCCTTCGCCGATGTCGTCCTCTCGAGCGGCCGTCCTCCACTTCTCCCGCGACGACGCCCACTTTGAAGCCATGTTGCGTGGAGCTTGGCGCGTCCTGAAGCCCGGCGGACTCTTCTTCTCCCGCCTCGCCTCGACCATTGGGATGGAGCACCACCACGTCACCGGCCGCCGCTTCATCTCGCCCGACGGGACAGAGCGCTATCTCGTCGACGAGGCGCTGCTGCTGAGACTCACACGCGATCTAGGCGGCGAGCTGCTCGACCCCATCAAGACGACGGTCGTGCAGGACCAGCGCTGCATGACGACCTGGGTCCTTCGCAAGCTGAGCTGACCTGACGCGCTACTGCATCGTCCCGGTCGAGAAGATCTGGTCCGCCTGCATCCCGAGGATCCGGTAGACGCCAAACTGGCGGCTGGTCTGCCCGCGCATCTCGAAGAGCAGGCTGGCACGGTTCGAGGCCTCAACGTCCACCGCATCGACCAGCCGCAGCCGCGGCGTACGGTCGAGGTGCGTCGCGTCGGTGACGGAGTGCAGCACCAACTGGGGCTCGCCCTGCGCATTGCGCTGCGCCACGATCGTGACGTACTTCAGATCCACTCCGGTCCCGTCCGTATGCGCCTGGTAGACGAAGGTCGGCACGTCGCCGTAGCTCAGCAGGTAGCCCTTCAGCTGCTCGTCAAGCAGCGGCGCGGCGGTCGCACGAGGTGCACTCCCCAGCTTCCGCATCCTGTTCGGAGTCTTTGCCGGAGCCTTCGCTGCGGCTGCAGGCACGACCCCATAGGCCGCGAGCTGGGTCCGCGCGATCGCCTGCATCTTCCCCAGGATCGCCGCCCGCTCCGCATCATCCTCCCACGCCCGCGTAAAGTCATGCACCGGCCGGTTCGCCGCGTCGGAGACCGCAACCATCTGCCGCAGATCGACCGGCAGCCCGGCGAGCTTCGGCAGATCCGCCTCGGTCATGGAGTGGACCGGCTTCCCGCGATGCAGGTTTGGCCGGTCCGGATCCTCGTTCAACGATCCGGTCCCGGTGACGCTCGCCTCATCACCCTTCGACCTCTTCTTCGCGTCCTCGACAGAGTGCCGC
>CAZZZQ010000334.1:0-4782 GCA_964658405.1 uncultured Sphingomonas sp. | reverse complement strand
CAAAGACATCATCATTCTCGCTCCTATCCGGGTCCGGCTGGTCATGATTGCTGACAAAGGCGATCGTCGTCCCATCAGGCGACCAGGCCGCCTCATGCTCCTCGAACTTGTCCTCGTTCGTCAGCTTCGTCAGCTTCTTGCTCGCGATGTCGAACAAAAATAAATGGTCGCGCTTATCCGTCAGGTAGCCTTCGACATCCTGCTTGAAGTGATAGCGATCGAGCATGATCGGCTTCGGCGGCTTCGGCTTCCCGCCCTTGTCCTTCTCGTCCTCCGGCTCATCCTTAGCCTGCAGCGTCAGCAGCAGCTGCTTCGAGTCCGGCGACCACTTGTAGCCGCCCAAGTCGTCCTTCACATCCGTCAGCTGCTGCGCCTCGCCGCCGCGCCGATCCAGCAGCCACACCTGCGAGCCCTTTGCCTTGCCCGGCCGCGACGACGTAAATGCGAGAAAACGCCCATCCGGGCTCCACTGCGGCGCACCCGCCGACTCCGTCCCGTAGGTCAGCTGCACATCCTCTTTGCCATCCCAGCTCACCATCCACAGGTCGCTGATGTTCTTGTCCTCGCCCACGTCGACATGCGACACCGTATACGCGATCCACTTGCCATCCGGCGAGAGCTCCGGCGCACCCACCCGCACCATCTTCGAGACATCATCGAGCGTCATGCCGTGCTTCGGAGCTTGCGAAAAGGCCGACATCGGCAGCGCACAGGAGACCAGCAAGGCAGAGGATGCCCACAGAAAGGTTGAGGATGGGAGAAGGCGCATTGCCGGAGTGTAGCAGCCTGCCGCGAGCCCGTGCAGCACAAACATCGGCCCCAAAATCCGTTCACAGCACAACTATCCCTTCACAAACATTCGCCATACTGAAAGCAAGTGACTTGATCGGCATCCAAAGTCTCAGGAGCTCGACCTATGATCTTCAAGCGCCGTTCCGGAACCCTCCCGCTGACCCTCGCCACCGTCGCCCTGGCCGCCCTCCCAGCCGCCGCGCAGCAGTCGAACGCCGACGCCCTGATCGCCGAGGGCCACTACCTCCGCGCCCGGCCTATCGTCGCCGCGACCGTCCAGAAGAACCCCACAGACGTCCACGCCACCGTCCAGCAGTCTGTGCTCGCCTGGGCCTTCTTCCACTTCGACGAGGCCATCGGGATCGCCGAAAAAGCCGTCGGCATGGCTCCGAACAGCGGCGAGACCCACACCGCCCTGACCAACGCGCTCGGCGCCAAGCTCATCAACAGCAACGCCGGAACCTTCGAGAAGATGAGCCTCGCGCGCCGCTTCCGCAAGGAGGCCGACCTCAGCATCCAGCTCGACCCCACCAGCATCGACGCCCTCGAGGACGCCGCCCGCTTCTACGAGGAGGCCCCCGGCATGGTCGGCGGCGACAAGGGCAAGGCCCAGCAGCTTGCCGAGCGCGTCGACAAGCTCGACCCCGCCCGCGGCGCAGCCCTCAAGGCATCCTTCCTCGACGGCGACAAAAACAGCCCCGCGCACCAGGCCGAGGTTGAAGGATTTTGGAAGGCGGCCATCGCCGCTCGCCCCGACAGCGCCGACGCCCACGCCGGTCTCGCCCGCGTCTACTTCCGCGAGGGAGGCCCGAAGCTCGCGCTCGCCGAGGCCGAAGACCGCCGCGCCATCGCCCTGAAGCCGACCCAGATCCACCCCTATCGCCAGCTCGCCATCCTTTACGCCACCGCCGGACGCTGGGACGACCTCACCAAACTCCTCAACCAGTCCCACGCCGCGATCCCGAACAACCTCTCCCCCGACTTCGAGGCCGCCCGCATCATCCTCACCACCAACGCCGGGCCCCAGCTCGCCCAGGCCGAACAGTACCTCCGCGGCTACCTCGCCCAGCCCGCCGAGGGCGAAGCCCCCACCCACGCTATGGCCCACTGGCGTCTCGGCCTCGTCCTCGAAAAAGAGGGCCGCCGCAACGACGCCATCCACGAACTCGAGACCGCTGTCCACCTCGACGGCAACCTCGACGACGCCAAGAAAGACCTCAAACGCCTAAGCTAGGGCAAGCTTTTAGCTCCTAGCTTTTAGCCTCTAGCCAAAGGCTAAGAGCTAACCTCCCCAGACACCCCACCCATACCCTGTCATCCTGAGCGAAGTCGAAGGACCTGCGGTTCCAGCCTCTAGCTAAAGGCTAAAAGCTAAAAGCTGCCCTTCAACCTCCCCAGCAGCTCCCCCACACTCACCCCCAACCCCGGATGAACCATCCCCGGCGCAATCTCCGCCAGCGGCTCCAGCACAAACATCCGCTCCGCCATCGCGGGATGCGGCAGCGTCAGCTCCGGCGTCTCCATCACCACATCGCCAAAGAGCAGCAGATCAAGATCCAGCACCCGCGGCCCCTTCGCCACAACCCCCGAGCGATCGCGCCCCATACCGCGCTCCATCTCAAGCAGCGCCCGCAGCAGCGCCACCGGCTCAAGCGCTGTCGTCAGCAGCACAGCACCATTCAAAAACTGCGGTTGGTCGACATACCCCACAGGATCGGTGTAATAAAAAGAGGAGACAGCCTGCACGCTGCCAAGCGCACCAAGCCGCCGGATCGCCTCACGCAGCGTCGCCGCACGATCCCCCCACGCAGAGCTGAGATTCGATCCGATGGCAATCGCCGCAACATGGGTCATCTGCGCTAAGCAAGCGCCGTCTGCAGGCGGGAGACAGCCGGTGCCGCCTCCGGAGCAGCGTCGTAGCCATATGCAAGCTCCCACGCCGAACGGTCCCGCAGCAGCTGCTTGACCAGCGCCGTATGCATCGCATGCCCGGCGCGCTCCGCCACAACGCGGCCTTCGATCCGCCGGCCGGCCAGCGCCAGGTCGCCAATCAGATCAAGCACCTTGTGCCGCACAAACTCGTCCACAAACCGCAGTGGCCCGTTCTCGACACCTTGTTCGCCGACCAGGATCGCGCAGTCGTCCGAGACCCCGCGAATCAGCCCCATATTCCGCAGCATCCCCTCGTCGCGCTTGAAGCCGAAGGTCCGCGCCGGCGCAATCTGCCGCACGTAATCCCCGACCGCCAGGTCGCCCCGGAAGGTCTCGTAGCCGATGGGCGCGGGGAAGTCGATGGTGTAGTCGATGCTGTAGCCGGTGCCGGGGTAGACGCCGATGAACTTGCTGCCATCGCGGACCTCGACCTCTTTGAGGATGCGAAGATATTCGCGCCGCCGCCGCTGCACCTTCAGCCCGACCGACTGGAACGCCTGCACATATGGCAGCGCACTTCCATCCAGAATCGGAACCTCCAGGTTATCGACCTCAACAATGACGTTGTCGATGCCGTACCCGATCAGCGCCGAAAGCAGGTGCTCGGTCGTCGAGATCAGCACGCTTCCCCGCATCAGGCTGGTCGCATAGCTCACCTTGGCGACGTTGTGGCCGTTCGCAGGAATCTCGAAGTTGTCCAGATCGGTCCGGCGGAAGACGATCCCTGATCCAGCCGGAGCCGGATGGAGCCGCATGGAAACGGGTGCGCCGCTGTGCAGGCCAATCCCGCTGAAGTCTACGTGCGATCGAATTGTCTGCTCGAAGTGAGCGTCCATTGCCACCAGTCAGCGCCTAAAAGCCACAGCAAGCAGACTACAAGGGCCTTTAGCCGTGAAAGTGTGGCTAATTTGCCACACGTTACTTTCGCGGTCCCCGGTCCACCTGCTCCTGCCACCTGCGATACCATCCGATCCATGGACGTACAAGCCATCCTCGCCGCCGCGGTCGAACGATCCGTCTGGATAGACGAGTATTTGCGGAGATTAGTGGACATCGAATCTCCAACCGAGGTACCGGCCGCCGTCAACGCAGCGATGAGCCTCGCCGCCGAGCTCGCCAAGGAGCGCGGTGGCCGAGTCAAAATCCACAAACAAAAGCACTTCGGCAACGTCTACGAGCTGCGCTTCGGCCCCGTCCGTCCGTCCCGCAAGCCCATCCTCCTGCTCGGCCACCTCGA
Organism: uncultured Sphingomonas sp.; assembly: GCA_964658405.1. GTDB lineage: Bacteria > Acidobacteriota > Terriglobia > Terriglobales > Acidobacteriaceae > Edaphobacter. Next base: position 821 of record CAZZZQ010000334.1, on the reverse strand, counting down.
CACCGTCTGGCCGCTCGGAACCCTCGCCGCCATGCCCTGGCGCACCGAAGCCGGCCGCTTCCACGGCCCCGGCGTCCTCGACATGAAGGCCGGAGTCATCATGGCGCTCGCCGCCATCGACATCCTCCGCGAGCTCGGCCTGACCCGCCCCGTCACGTTACTTCTGAATAGCGAAGAAGAGGTCGGAAGCCCCATCTCCCGCCCCATCACCGAAAAACTCGCCCTCCAGAGCCACGCCGTCTTCGTCCTCGAGCCCGCCCAGGGCCTCGCCTACAAGACCGCCCGCAAAGGCGTCGGCCAATACACCCTGCACGTCGAAGGCGTCGCCGCCCACAGCGGCGTCGACTTCGAACGCGGCCACTCCGCCATTCTCGAGCTCGCTCGCCTGATCCAGACCGTCTCCGGCTTTACCGACCTCACCAAAAAGCGCACCGTCAACTGCGGCGTCATCTCCGGCGGAACCCGCTCGAACGTCATCGCCGCCTCGGCCACCGTCGAGGTCGACGTCCGCATCGCCCGCGCCACGGACGCCGCCGTAGTCGACCGCCTCTTCCGCCGGCTCAAAACAACCGACCCGCACTGCCGCCTCACCGTCACCGGCGGCATCAACCGCCCCCCGATGGAGCGCAAACCCGGCACCGTCGCCCTCTTCAAACAAGCCCGCAGACTCGCCGCCGAGCTCGGCTTCCACCTCGACGAAGCCGCAACCGGCGGCGGCTCCGACGGAAACTTCACCGCCGCCCTCGGCATCCCCACCCTCGACGGCATGGGCGCCATCGGCACCGGAGCCCACGCGCCCCACGAGCACATCCTCACCCAGC
>CAZZZQ010000333.1:745-4787 GCA_964658405.1 uncultured Sphingomonas sp. | reverse complement strand
CTGGAGGCGGGCGGTCTTCAATCCTTCCATTGTAGCGTGTGCCGAGGGCAGGACCTGAAAGGGCCGGGGAGCGGATACCGTGTTCTATCCTGCTCGCTGCCGCCTGGGCCGGGCCAACGTTGAGGCGTTCTGCCTGACTACATGCTGTAGGGGCGCCACTCGTCGTTGTCGACCTCGGACGGGTCACCGACGACGGTCCTCGGATAGATACCGAAGCGGGCGAGCAGGCTGTAGAAGCACGAGACGAGGAACGACGGCGCAGCAGTGGAGGCGGGGACTGCGGCGGGTTTTGATTCAACCGACTTCGGTAAAGCTACGGGATGGACCGGGATTGTTGCCATAGTGGGTATTCGAACGCGTGCTCCCACTTCTTTTGTACAGGCCTAATCTCCCAAGCTGGTACCTACAGCGCAGCAATCTTTCGTAAGTTATGGTAGGGCAAGTCTGTAGTAACGCGTTACCTTCCGCCAAAGAGCCGTTTGAAGAAGTGGCCGATTTTGTGGCCGAATCCGGATTCAGGAGCTGCGGGCGGGGGAGCGGGCGCGGCGACCGGCTCGAGGGCTGGTGGTGCGCTGGCCGGGGTCTTTGCCGCGGGTGTGCCGGCGATGGAGCCGCTTCCGTCGCCGCTGAAGCCGAGCGTTGCGGCGACCTGGGCGTGGGGCGCTCCTGAGGGGGCCTGCGGGACGGCGGGCGCGGGGGCGAGGCCCTGGCTGACGGCGGCGGGGAAGGGATGCTGCTGGGCGGCGGCGTCCTTGGCGGCGGCTGGCGTTCCGGGGGCGAGGAGGGCTTCGGCGACCGACATTCCGGGGGCTGGTTCAGGGGCGGGGCAGCCACAGGGGGAGGTCTCGTTGTCGACGACCTCTTTGAGGGAGCCGTGCTCGAAGAGGACGTGCTGGTTGGGGCGGAGCTGGTAGGAGGCCTCGCCGAACTGGTCGGTGATGCCGAGGATCGGGGCGGCGGCGCCTTTGTTCTCAACGCAGGTGTCGCCGTTGCGGGTGACGCGGATGCGGAGATCGAGCGGCGCGGCGGTGCGGAGGGTGAAGCGCAGGTCCGGCGTCATGATGACGTCGGTGGGCTGCCCGCCGGTCTGGATCTCGATGGCTCCGCGGTCGAGCGCGAGCATGAGCGGCTGGGCTCCGGGAGACTGGCTCTGGGTGAGGTGGAGCCCGCTGGTCGCGCAGACACGGATATCGCCGCCACGGGTCAGGGCGACCTCTGCGGTGTGATCCTTTGCGGTGACGGAGCTGCTGCCGACGAGGACGGCGCGGCCGTTGCTGACCGAGAGGTCGCCCGAGACGGTGGCATCCTGCATGCTGATGGTCCCGATGCCCTGGGCGTGGAGCAGGCTGGGCGTGGCTGCCTGCAGGCCAGCACCGAGCACGAGGATAGAGGTCAGCCGCAGAGGTCTCACGTCCCCAGCCTAACCCTTCAGCTTCATGAAGTTCGCGATGATTTTCTTGCCGTGGGTGGTGAGGACGCTTTCGGGATGGAACTGGACGCCTTCGATGGGCAGCTCGCGGTGCCGGAGCGCCATGATGGTCTCGCCGTCGGCGGTGCGGGCGGAGACCTCGAGCTCTTCGGGGAGGTTCTTGTCCTCGACGATGAGCGAGTGGTAGCGGGTGCAGGTCATCGTGGACGGGATCTCGGCGAAGATGGTCCTGCCGTCGTGGTCGACCTCGCTGGTCTTGCCGTGCATCAGCTTCGAGGCGCGGATGACGTTGCCGCCGAAGGCTGCGCCGATGGACTGGTGACCGAGGCAGACGCCGAGGATCGGAGTGCGGGGTCCGCCGGTCATTCCGAGGTTGGCGAAGTGCTTGATGAGGTCGATGCTGATGCCGGCGTCCTGCGGGGTGCAGGGTCCGGGCGAGATCAGGATGCGGTCGGGGTGGAGGGCTTCGACCTCGGCCGGGGTCAGCTCGTCGTTGCGGCGAACGACGATCTCTGCGCCAAGCTCGCCCATATACTGGACCAGGTTGTAGGTGAACGAGTCGTAGTTATCGAGGACGAAGATCATACTGTTCTGATTTTACGCTTGCGGGCGGGGAGTCAATCGAAGCTTGAGGGTACAACAGGAACGGCTCCCGCTTGCTCTAAGGGTGCAGGTGACCGACATGTTTACGATTCAGAAGCGCTGGAAGCACTTTGCCGCAATGGCCCTTATTGGAGATGGAATTATGGCTGTTGTACGGCCGGAGCATGACGCGATGGCGTGGAAGACCGGGCCGCAGCCGTGGAGACACCTGATGCATGAGCTGCATGAGCGACCGGGTCTGACGCGTGCGATTGGGATTGCGCAGATTGTCGGTGGCGTGTGGTGGGCGCTGCAGCAGGAAAAGGCTGACGATTAAGCTCCAGTTCAGGGACGCTTGTCGCAGGGTCAACAGGTTGTAGGCTCCTGCCGACCGGGTCTGCATTGTCACTGGGCATTGATCGACGACTGCTAGTTTGGCTCCGCGGGGAAGACCCCTTGGTCACCGCCCTGGAGAGTCATCATGTTATTTGTCGGTCGGTCGTATCAGAGCTTCATGCTTGCAAGTGCAGCTGTTCTGACCTCTGGATTCGGTATCAGCGGGATGCAGGCGGCTGCGCAAAGCACCGCTCCCGTTGCGCAGCTTTACCCCAATAACCTCGTCATCAGTCGCAGTGTGTACGACAACAAGGCTTCGAATGTGAAGGTCGGAACGATCCTGCCTCCGAACTGCGCAACGACTCTTGGCGCGTGTGCGGCTACGACCGGCGCGCCGTATAACGGCACCTACCCGCAGGTCTTCAACAACGATCTGTATGACGGAAACTTCGGCATCACCTCGCGGATCTATCTCGACCAGATCTCGATCCTGGGCAAGGCAATCAATACCTTCGAGGTTCCGAATAGCGACGAGAAGGGATCGACGCAGCATCTCGTGACCAGCTTCAGCTCGAAGTCGGAGCTCGCGCTTCATCTCTCCACGAATGGCAAGGTTCTGACGTTCATGGGCTACGTGGCTCCGGTCAACCAGATCGACGTTTCGAACTCCAATACGCCGCTGGCCATTGACTCGACCAATCCTGACGGCCAGACGCCGTACTATCGCGGGATCGTTCAGATCAATGAGAACGGCAAGCTGCGCTTTACGGAGACGAACGCGTATAGCGGAAACAACGGCCGCGCTGCGATTCTGAATAACAGCAATGGTGCGGACGTGTACTACACCGCCGGAAACGCCGGGAACGGTGCGAATCCACAGCCGAATGGCGTCATTCTTGGGGCGGGTGCGCAGATCGTGATGCCGCAGTCAGCTACTGAGGAGGCGCAGGATCCGGGCTTTCCGACGCCGGTCGGCAGCTTCTCCGTGACGGAGCTTGGGCAGAAGGCGGACAAGATCGGCAAGGACGATAACTTCCGTGGCATGACGGTCTTCAACAACGTCCTGTATTACACCAAGGGCAGCGGCGGGAACGGCGTCAATACCGTCTACTTCGTCGATACGACCGGGAAGGCCTGCCCGAATGGCATCGGTGTTCCGGCGGCGAACGCAAAGCTTCCCACCACACCGCTGACCTACGATCCTGCGACGCTTCAGACCACCGGGCTGCCGAATAATATGTGCATCCTTGCCGGCTTTCCCTCGGTTCCGGCCAAGACGGCAACGACCGTCAGCTATCCGTTCGGGCTCTGGTTTGCGGACGCGAAGACGCTTTATGTTGCGGATGAGGGTGACGGCTACACCGGCGGCGCGGATCTTTATACGCACGCCGCTGCACAGACCACTGCCGGCCTACAAAAGTGGGTGTTCAGCACAAAGACCGGTAGCTGGAGCCTTGCCTACACGCTCAAGAAGGATCTTGGGATCGGCGTTCCGTATGGCATCGTGAACTATCCCGGGGGCAACAATCCTGCGACGAATCTGCCCTGGGCTCCCGCGACCGACGGTCTGCGGAATATCACCGGCCTGGTTGGTCCAGACGGCCTCGTCGCGATCTGGGCAGTGACGTCGACGGTCAGTGGTGGCGGCGACATCGGTGCGGAAACAATCGACATCCCGGAACGGGCCGTCGAACA
>CAZZZQ010000333.1:0-735 GCA_964658405.1 uncultured Sphingomonas sp. | reverse complement strand
ACCGTCTCTTTGTTGTTGTCGATCAGGCTAAGAATACCGACCCGTCGCTTGCATCGGTGACGCCGTTTATCGAGGTGAAGGATGCGCACTTCGGTGAGGTGCTGCGCGGGGTGTCGTTCACTCCGGGAACGGATTTCAACCTCTTCAAGAAGCTGGGAGTGAACCGGTAGAAGTGGCTCTGCACTGTGCAAGGCAGCCCTGTACGGACAGGGCTGCCTTTTTTGTCTGGAGAGTGGTTGGGAATGCAGATTCCCTTCGGGAACGAGGATAAAACTCGCGTCGCTTCAGGCCTGGCGGGCGCGTTCGATGGCCCGGACTACGGCGCGGGCTTTGTTGCCGCACTCTTCGAACTCTTTCTCGGGGACAGAGTCGGCGACGATTCCGGCGCCGGCCTGGATGTGGCCTTCCTCGCCGTTCATGAACAGGGTTCGGATGGCGATGCAGGAGTCGAGATTGCCGCTGAAGTCGGCGTAGAGGATGCTGCCGCCGTAGACGCCGCGGCGGGCGGGCTCCATCTCTTCGATGATCTCCATGGCGCGGATCTTGGGGGCTCCGCTGAGGGTTCCGGCGGGGAAGCAGGCCTTGAAGGCGTCGATGGCGGAGAGCTCCGGTTTGAGGGTGCCTTCGAGCGCGCTGACCAGGTGCATGACGTGGCTGTAGCGCTCGACGAACATCAGGTCTTTCACCTTCACCGAGCCGAACTCGCTGACACGGCCTACGTCGTTACGGCCGAGG
>CAZZZQ010000332.1:0-4799 GCA_964658405.1 uncultured Sphingomonas sp. | reverse complement strand
GGGTCCTGCGCGGCCGCGGGATTGGTGGCGAAACGCGGGTCCGAGACGCTGAGATCCTCTGAGTAGACATGCCGCTTGATCGAGTCGATCGTCGGGAGCGGCGCCTGCAGAGCGCGGTCCGCGGCGCGCTGCACCTCATCGTCGACCTGGCGCTCGATCCGGTTGATGCCGGCTTCATCGAGGATGCCCTCGCGGAGCAGCCAGAGCTGCATGCGGGAGATGGGGTCGCGGGCCGCATCGGCCTGCAGTTCAGCCGCCGTGCGGTAGAGGCGCTCGTCGTCGCTGAGCGAGTGGGAGTAGGGGCGAATCACGTGGCCATGGACCAGCGCCGGGCCCTTGCCGGAGCGGCAGTAGGCAGCCGCCTCAACCATGGCCGCATGGCAGGCGATCGGGTCTGTGCCGTCGATCTCGGCAAAGTGGAAGTTGGGAAAGTTCGCGATCAGGCGCGAGATGTTGCCGCCCGGAGTGTTCGCCTCGACGGGAGTGGAGATGGCGTACTCATTGTCCTCAACAACATAGAGGACAGGGAGCTTTCCGTTCGCAGCAGTATTGAGTGACTCCCAGAACTCGCCCTGGCTGGTCGAGCCTTCGCCAATCGAGACGTAGACGACCTCATCCCCGTGGAAGGAGACGTCCTTGAACTCGCGGTAATCGCCGGTGTGCTTCGCAGCGGCCTCGGGATGCTTTGAGAAGTAGCGGCCGGCCTCCGCGCAGCCAATGGCGTGCAGGCACTGGGTCGCGGTTGAAGAGGAGGGGGTGACGATGTTCAGCTTTTTGCTGGACCAGTGGGAGGGCATCTGCCGTCCGCCGCTGGCCGGATCGTCGGCAGCGCCAACGGCCTGCAGAAGCTGCTCTTCGACGGTGTTGCCGAGGGCAAGGCAGATAGCGCGGTCGCGGTAGTAGGGGAAGAACCAGTCATAGCCAGGCCGAAGGACCATGCCCGCAGCGACCAGGAGTGCCTCGTGGCCCGCGCAGGAGATCTGGAAGAAGATCTTCTGCTGGCGCTTCAGCACGATCTCGCGGTCATCGGTACGGCGCGAAAGGTACATCAGCCGGTAGAACTCGATGAGCTGCTCCGGCGTCAGCGCGGCCGTCTGGGCCGAGCTTGCGACCTCCGAACGAATTGCTGTGCCATTGCGTCCCACACGTCCCCCAATTGGGCGGAGACTGGATGGCCTGGATCTTCTCCCGGCTCGGTGTCCGCCGGGTTCGATTGTAATGCGTTTGCAACCTCCGGTGTTCCGCAGCCGGGAATGCCCGGCTCCCTGCAAAATTTCCCAGGCTGGGAATTTGCGTGAAATAGTTCCTGGCCTGCCGCCCTTGCAGACAACAGAACTGCCGATGATGGGACTGCAAGCTCTCACAAACGATCCCGGAGCGTTGCGAAGGAGCAGTCCTTGTCCGAACAGAGTCACACCGCGTCCTCGATGACCCGCCTGGGTTTGCTCCTTGTAATTGTTATGTCCTTGCAGCTCATTCCACACAACATACGCTGCCAGTCCTCTCAGGCGCGAACGTTGCTCAGCCCCGCAGTTTCCAATCGATATCTGGTCGGCTACCGTACGACCGGCATTCCGATCGATGCCGGCCTACGGGTCAAAGCGGCTGGGAGCAGGATTCTGAGTCGGCACGATGCTCTCGGGGTCGTCTCGGTGCAGGGCGACGCCTCAGCCAGCGATACGGTCAATTTGGCGCGATTGGCGGCTCAGCCGGAGGTTGAATTCGTCGTCCAAGATCACGTTGTGTACGCCCATCAACTCAAAGTGCAGGCGATAAGCGGGCTACCGGTGTCGGCGGTCCGTCCGACCACGCTGTCTGTCTCGATCGCTGTATTGAACGAGAATACCCCGGATGCGTTCTACAGAACGCCGCAGGGCTGGGCGGTCCGGCAGGTCGGGGGATACGGCAAGGGCGTCAGCGGAGGTCCGGCGTACGGCCCGTGGGACCTGACTGAGGGTAAGGGAAGCCGCATCGCGATTCTCGATAGCGGCGTGGATGCAGGCCATCCGGATGTTGCCCCGAACCTTGTCTTCAACCTCTCGGAGATCGACCAGAGTGTCCAGACCGGCGTCCCCAGCGTCTGCGACGACGGCACGCCACAGGATCAGCAGGGCCACGGCACGTGGGTCGCCTCGCTAGCGGCGGGTGCCGAAGGTGCAGAGACCGGGCTGGTCATCGGAGTCGCACCCCAGGCCAGCATTCTGAATATCAAGGTTCTCCAGCGCTTGCCGGATACGAGCACCGCGGGTGCGACCCCGGCTCAGCAATGCGCCAGCGGCCAGGCGAGCGGCCTGGTGAGCTGGGCGCTCCAGGGGATCAGCGATGCGATTGCACAGCACGCCGATGTGATCAGCATGTCCTTCGGCTCTATAGTCGATCTGAGTACGGGCGACGGCGCTGGCCTGAAGGCGCTCTTCGACCGGGCAACCTATGCTGCGGCGCAGGCGGGAGCGGTTCTGATCGCCGCGGCCGGGAATGACGGACTCGACCTCTCGGGCCCGCGGTACATCGAGCTCCCCGCACAGGCGCGAGGTGTTCTGGCGGTTGTCGGTGCCACCAACCCTGCATGTGCGGAGAGTCTTACAGGTGGCGCCGCGTGTGCAGCCGGCCCGGTGACCCTACCTTATTACAGCAACTTCGGTGCCCCGCTCAATGCGGTCGCCGCTCCTTCGGGGGATCTGCCGGCGGGGGGCGATCAGGCCGTTAGCGGATGGATTCGTGGAGCGTGCAGCGCGGGGCTGCCGGGTACGACCAACGGGCTGCCCAGCATCCCGAACCAGAGCTTTGGCTGCTTCAACCTTGGGCACGCGACCTACGTACAGGCGATGGGGACGAGTGCTGCCGCTCCGCTTGCAGCCGGTGTGGCGGCGTTGATCCGGGCGGCGCATCCGGGATGGGCTCCGGCTGCGGTGATCGCCGCGATGCGATCGAGCGCGACAGCCATGGCCTCGATCCAGGCTCCCCAGGTGGATGCGGCTGCTGCGCTGGGGCTGAAGTAGCGCAGATGCCTAACCCTTCATGCGTTCCTTGACGTTATGCGCTAGCTTTTCGATCTCCTCGGCCTTGCGGATCACCTCGATCGAGAGCGTGTCCTTCGTGGTCTTATCCATATCGGCTTTGAGCTCGTTCGCGAGGAAGAGGAGCCGATCGGTATCGGCGATCAGCTTCTTCTGCCGATCGGATTGCCGCCCCCTCTCGAGATGCTCCAGTGTGGCGGGAGAGATGGGGTTCGGATCGCCGGGTGTCTGCGTGCCGAAGGGAGCCCTGGAGTTTGAGGTCTGGCCGGATGACGTTGAGCCCAGCTGGGCTGAGGCGGCGCATCCCGCACCGGCCAACACGATTGCAAGAGCTGCTGAATAGATCCTCATAGTCTGTGATCCCCGTGCGCAAAGTCTACAAAATTGCCGGTGGCTCGTACAGGTGAAACGACGCCCTCCATCCGACTTTCCGGCTGTGTGCGTGACGCTTTCTGAAGTTTGGCCGTCTTATGATGAGACAGCGCGTGAGCAGCGTCTACCCTCAGGAAAGCGGGCCAATCTCATCACTCTTCTCAGCATCTTCTTCCAGGCGGCCCAAGTCCCCGAAAAGAACGTCGGCACGATTGAGCGTGGCTGGCACAATGAGCTCATCGACTTCACGCAGCATGAACTGCCGAAGCTGCTCTTTATCCTGATTCTCGCGCTCGTGATTCAGCGGGTGGTCAAGTTCTTTGTGGCCCGGCTCCGGCGACTGGCCGATCGGCATGCCGGGACGGACTCCGGCCGAGCCTCTCAACTGAGGACGGTCGCTTCGATTCTTCGGGCGACCTCCTATGCAGTAATGGGTTTTATCGTCCTGCTGCACATTCTCTCGGTCTTCAACATCAACCTGACCCCGATCCTGGCGTCGGCGGGAGTCGTCGGAGTGGGCGTCGGCCTGGGGGCGCAGAGCCTGTTCAAGGACATGCTCAACGGCATCTTTATCCTGGTCGAGAACCAGTACAACGTAGGCGAGACGGTGAAGATTGCCTCCCTGGCCGGGACGGTTGAGAATCTGACCCTGCGTTGCACGACGCTCCGCGACGGAGATGGCACGCTTTACATCATTCCGAACAGCCAGATCGCGACGGTAGCGAATCTTTCACGGGACTTTGCCGTGGCGTCGCTCAGTATCAATGTTGATGCGAGTGCGGATCCGGCGAAGGTGCTGGCAATCTTGAAGCGGGTGGCGGCGAATGTCCGGAAGGAGCCGCAGTTCAGCACTATTATTCTGAGCGATCCGGACGTTCCGGGGGTCGACAAGATCGCAGGCCGCGAGGTGACCTACCCGGTCAACTTCCGCGTTCGGGTCAACAGCAAGGATGCTGTTTTGCGCGTGCTTCGGCTGCAGATTCTGGCGGCGTTCGAGGCGGAGGGTATTCCGCTGGGGACTGATCCGGCAAACATGTTGATTATCAAACACGCTGATCCAACTGCATCGCCAGTACAGCAGCCGTTGGTTGGGTAGGGCCAGACGCAGATCCTTTCGGGAATGACAAAGAAAGAGGAATATGGGGCAGCCGCGAACGATTGTGATGCGGCGAGCCCTCGGTCCCTTGAATTTGTGATCTCCGTACCTGGTCCCTTGGTCGTCCCCGTGAAGTTCGTGCGCGCCGAAGAGTCTCCGTCATCCGGTAGACTGCCGACGTAGTTCGAAGGAAGCGAGCTAGACGGATCGGCCCAATGCCGCGATAAGTGCCTCGACATCGGTGATCGGTGGCTGACAGGTGTTGCCGCTGCAGAGGACGGCGAAGCTGCCTTCCGTTGCGGGGAGGAATGGCA
>CAZZZQ010000331.1:0-4803 GCA_964658405.1 uncultured Sphingomonas sp. | reverse complement strand
CTTGGTGTTGACGGCGCGCTCAGCAGCAAGCTTCGTGCCCATCTTCTCCTTGCCAGCTGCGTTGCCGACGAGGGCAACCTTGGCATCAGAGGTGCGCTGCAGGTTCAGTGCGATGTCATCCAGGCAGGCCTTGGCTTCGTTGTTTACACGGGCCGGACGGCGGGGATCACGATCGAAGTTGATCGAGCAGAGGTTCGAGGTTGCGATATGAGGAGCCGGCGGAGCTGCGATCGACACGCTTGTCGTGGTCGAAGCGGTCTGGCCCTTATCGTCAACAACGTTGCAGGTGACGGTGATGGTGCCCGGTGCAGCACCAGCAGTGGCGAGCGTCGCCGTTGCAGAGGTTCCGCTGATCGAGCCAGCCGTCGAGCTGTAGCTGTAGGTCAGAGGACGATTCTGCGGGCTGACTGCGCTGGCAGTGATGGTCGACGAGTCGCCAGGTGCGAGGCTGGAGGGGCTGGCCGAGCAGCTGATGGTCGGTGGCTCAAACGCCTTGACGGTGTAGGGAGCGGTGCAATCTGCCATCTCGGTCGGCTTGTTGCCTTCCGTGACATGGCCCTTGATCGTATAGGAGCCAGCTGCAGCAGTCTTGGTATCAACGTTCGCGACGCTGGAGGTGCCGCTGATCGTGCCACCGTCAGTCGACCAGGTGTAGGTAGCGGTCTTCTTCGGGTTCAGGTTCAGTGCGGTACCAGTTACGGTGATGGGGTCGCCAGGATAGACGGTCGACGGGCTGACTGCGCAGGAGTAGGTAACCGGCGGCGGGGGAACGATGCTGCCGAAGTGCGTTACGATACCGCTGCTGAGCTCTGCGCCGCCAATGTTTGCACGTCCGCCGAGAAGGCCGTTTCCGCCGGGACCGAAGTCAGCGTGAACATAACGGTAATCAGCCTGGAAGAGACGAAGCGAGAAGCGATTCTTGAAGAAGGGGAGGTCATAATCCATGCCGCCGCCAACTGCAAGTGTGGGTCCCCAGCGATAGGGCTCATAGTAGCCGCCGGTTGCGCCTACGCCGTTCGGTCCGCCCAGGTACGCACCACCCGCATTAGCATGAGCGAATAGAGTGTAGTTCTGCATATGAGCGCGGAAGATCGGACCGGCCGAGAAGGCGTAAAGCGAGTCATTCTTGCCATCCGGATGAGCGGCAGCCGTCAGTTCCATACCGACGTACTTGTTGAAGTAGTATGCGCCGCTTCCGATCGCGCCAACGTCGATCGAGGAGTACGCGATGCCGGCAGGCTTCACCATTCCGTGAGCGCCAAAGTACGAGTAGCCCAGGAATACATCGACGCGCGAAAGGTTAGGCCCTACCGGGGCGGTTGTGCTGGGTGTGGTCTGTGCACCCAGGTTCATTGCTCCCAGGCTGACTGCACATGCAGCCAGTACAAACCGGCCAAAACTGTGTAACGGGCGATAAACCATTCGACTGTCCTCCACTGATGTTTGTTACGTCCACGAGTACCAATTAGGTCCCGCGCTAAATTCGTGATTACCTACACTTTACCGCAGCAGTACTCGTTTCTTACGAACAAAGTTACTCTGCGGATGCTAAAAGAAAGAGCTTTTTAGGCATCTCTGAGAACTTCTTTCCCGTGCACTACTTCTTCGAAGCAACTGTACAGCGTACAGCCTGTAACTGCTACTCCAAATTCAAGGTCTTACGCAAACTCCCGCGTTCGTTCTGGATCTTCTCCTGCAGGAGCGTGATTGCATAGAGAAGCTGCTCTGGCCGGGGCGGGCACCCTGGAACGTAAATATCCACGGGAATAATCTGATTCACTCCCTGCAGCAGGGCGTAATTGTTGAACACACCGCCCGAGGTGGCACATGCACCCATCGATATTACCCACTTAGGTTCCGGCATCTGCTCATATAGCCGACGAATAACCGGTGCCATCTTCTGCGAGACGCGACCGGCGATTACCATCAGGTCGCTCTGTCTTGGCGACGGCCGAAAAACCTCCGCACCAAAGCGCGCAATGTCGTACCTGGATCCACCCATGGACATCATCTCGATTGCACAGCAAGCAAGTCCGAAGGTCATGGGCCAGACTGAATTCTTTCGGACCCAGTTAATCGCAGCATCCAACGAGGCGAGAACAATGCCGTCAGGCTGATCGCTTCCCCAGTTCACTTCGTTCAGCTTGTCCTGATTCTTACCAAAGCTGTCAAGGGTGCCGAAAAAATAGCGATCGCTTGCCGCAGGACCGAACGTAGGGCGGCCGTTGCTCGATGTTTCGTTGGTAGAAATGCTCATAAAGACACTATAGAACCGTTTTTGGGGATCGCAGTCACAAAACTGCTGATGGTGATTCTGATGTCTTTTTGGCCGTGAAGGTTGGCTATGGACGACACTTGAGAATTCCTTACCCTTGGTTAATGAATTAGATACTGCCTTCACTCAGTCCCGAACTCTAAGGATTTGCGGCGATCGCTGCCCGGAGCGCCGACCGCAATCCATCCTCCTGGCCCGGCTCCAACTTCTCTCCATCTCGTGTCAGATAGAAGACGTCAATCGCCGTCTCTCCCTCCGTATCGACTAAAGCGACTTCAATATTGCAGCCCTGTTCAGCCAGAGTCAGGCTTAGAGCATAGAGAAGACCGGAAACGTCCTGTGCGACCACCTGGAGAAGCGTGCTGTGGGATGATGCGTCGTCATCGAAGTCAATCCGCTGCTCGACCGCCACCATCGGTGCCTTTCGACGCGCCCTGCGCCGTCCCCGAAGCAGCTTCTCAAGCGAAATCGTTCCCGTCATGATGCCGTGGACGCTCCGCACAAACGCATCATGTTCAGACGCGTTCATCTCCAACGTCCGAAAGCTGTCCGTAAAGCGAAAGCTGTCCACGACGACACCCTGCCGATTTGAAAAGGCGTCGGCGGTCACAATATTCATGCCCCACGCCGCGAGCGCACCCGCCATCGTTGCGAAGAGCTGGGGCCGGTCCGGTGTGACGAGCGTAATTTCGCTCAGCCCGGGCGTATATCTGAAATCGACCTGGGTCACGTCGGTCCCAAAACGGGTCGTCATCTCATAATGCTGAGCCACCTGCTCCGGGGTCCTCGTAAGCAGATAGCGCTCAGGGAACCCTTCGAGGTATGCCCCGACCTCCTTCCGCTCTCCCGGAAGCAGGGCAGCAACCCGGTGCACCAGTTCACTCTCGGCCTGCCCGCTGACCCGTTCGTCATCCACGCTTCGGTCAAGATAGTTCGACGTCGCAATGTACAGCCGCCAGATATTCTCGGCCTTCCAGGGCGTCAGCGCATCCGGGTGCACTGCATTGATGTCCGCGTAGGTGAACAGTGTCAGCATGCGGAGCGCTTCAGGGGTCATCACCTTGCTCGCAAACGCCCGGACGGTCTCCGCGTCGAAGATATCCCGCCGCAGAGCTGCTGACATCTCCAGGTGGTTTCCGATCAGCCCGGTGACCAGGCCGCTCTCATAGGAGTCGAGCTCGAGACGCTCAAGAACACTCTGTGCCATACGAACACTCTCTTTGGAGTGTTCGCCGGTGCTGCGTCCCTTTCCGGTATCGTGCAGCAGAGCGCCGAGGTAAAGCAGCTCGGGATGGGGGATATCGCGCAGAATTGCACTGAACTTGCCAGTCCACTCCGCCAGCGGTCCACTCTGCGGCAGCTCAAGGTGGTGCAGAGTATCGATCACGACCAGCGTGTGCTCGTCCACGGTGTACCGGTGGTAGGCGTCGCGAATGACAAGGGCGTCAATGCCATGGAACTCCGGAATCAAAAGCTCCAGAATGCCCAGCGCATGCATGGCCCTGAGAGTATTGCCTGCATGCGCCCCCGTGAGGATGCGCCGCAGGGGGTGCCAGAGCACGGCCCCCTCTTCCAGGTAAGCCGAGAGCAGCGGCAATGCCTGCGAAAGGCGATCTTCGGCATCCCGGCTGAGTCGCCCGCCGCTCTCCGAGAGCGATGCAAAGGCTCGCAGAACAACGTCAGGATCATGCGCCGGATCGTTCCGGTCTGACGCCGCGTCGATGATCAGGCGCCCCTGCTCGAAGTGATAACCGTGTCCGGATGGTTCAGCTTCGCGACGCAGCTTCAAGGCTTTGAATCGGCTGACCGCTCCGTTGCTGACCGGTGCAAGCTCCAGCATCTGGGTCAGACGCCGCTCCACGCTGCGAGCGTGGCGGAAGTACACACGCATCCAATAAGCAGCGTCGGCGCCCCCCTCAGCCAGTCTTGAGACACCGGCCCTGCCCAGCCCGATCGCACCTCCGGCGGCGGCGTCCTGGGCCTTCCAGTCCAGGGTGTTGTCGTCGCGCTCGTGCCGATAGTGCAGAAAGCAGCGAACCTGGTAGAGAAACTCCACGGCGTGGCGAAACTCCTCCTCGTCGTTCGCGCCTGGCGCTGCCGGCGCTTCTAAACCCTGCTTCTGACAACGTAAAAGGGTCTCGATCCAGGCGCAGACATGAATATCTCGTAGACCGCCGGGGCAATCCTTGATATTTGGCTCGAGGTGAAAGAGCGTACCGCCATATTTCGCATGGCGGGCGTGCGTAATCTCACTCAGTCGACGAAGGATGCCCTTGTTCTCACGCTGCAGAAGCTTGGGAAGCCCGACAGCATTCATACGATCGAAGAGTGCGGCATCTCCAACGATCAGTCGCCGGTCCAGCAGGGACAGCGTAAATTCCGCCACCTCCGGATCAAACCGTTCGCACTCAGCCGTCTTTCGCGTCGTTGGCGAGACGCGGATTCCGAGATCCCAGAGCTCTTGGCTCACCCGGCGGATCGGTTCTTTGACGTCCTTCTCAGCCACCTTGCTCTCGAGCAGAAAGAGC
>CAZZZQ010000330.1:2229-4803 GCA_964658405.1 uncultured Sphingomonas sp. | reverse complement strand
GCAGGGTGGCCTCGAAGGTCGAGATGGTCTGGAGGTGGTAGGTCTTCTCCGGGTCACGCATCTCGGTGACGCCCATGGACGCCTTGGCGAGTGCGGTCTCGAAGGCCATGATGCCGGCGGCGTCCTTTGCTGCCTTCTCAGGCGTGCTGCCGGCGAGGACCAGCATCTTGGCGACGTGGTCCACATACTGCTGGCGGAGCTTGATGTCCTTCTCGCCGGTGCGCAGGTAGTAGTCCTTTTCGGGCATGCCGAGGCCGGCCTGGGAGGCGAAGGCGATCTGCTTGGCGGAGTCCTTCAGGTCCTGCTGCTCGCCGTAGCCGAAGAAGACGTCGACACTCATCCGCTGCAGCTTGCCGATCAGGGAGGGCAGGCCGAGCTTGCCGCGCATCCCGTCGCTGAGACCGTCGATCTCGCTGAGGAGCGGCTGAACCGGGGCGAGGCCCTTCTCTTCGATGACGCTCGTGTCGACGCAGGCCTTGTAGTAGTCGCCGATCTTCTGCTCGTCGGGCGAGCGGCTTGGGCCACCGGCGGCGGCCTTGGTCAGGATGCCGTTCAACGACTGGGTGTTGACGTTATAGAGCGCGTAGAACTGATCGACGCCGGGCTGATCGGACGGGATCGGGTGGTTCGCCTCGAACTTGCCGCAGGCGTACTTATAGAAGTCGGTGCAGGGGTCGACGGTCTTGTCGAGGCTGGTCGTGTCGAAGGCCGGAATGGGCAGGTAGACCTGTGTGTGTCCGGGTGCGGGCGCCGGTGTCTGCTGGGCGTGGGCTGGCATTGTCGCCACTCCCAGGCCGCAGGCCAATACGGTGGTGATGGCGCGGCAGGCACGCGTTCGCCCTGTCTCCAACTGCAATAATCCCTTGTGTCGACGCATCGTCTCTGGATCTCCTCGCACTATCATGCCAGCTTCTTCGGTGGGTTCGCCGACGGGCTTTTGTTGGCGACTCCTCCCAGTCTGTGAAAGAGTGGAGGGAAACGCAAGACCATTCGTCGTCCAATTTTCGTAAGATACGCGTATCCGGCCATGTCTGTTCCCCGAACCTTCCGGCTGACCCTCTCTCGCGGCATCCTCGCGGCGCTGCTCGTATTTGCCGCGCCGATCTCCTCCGTTGCGAAAGGCCCCGAGCCGCCGATGCGGATCCCGTTGCAGCCGCTGGGGTTCCAGGCCCCGGGGGCCGGCGCGCTGGCCTCGGGCGGCGTCCTCTCGACGGTCCACTTCATCGACTCCGAGCACCTGCTGGTTACGTTTAATGTGCGGCGTCTGATGAAGCGGCTCTCGGACGATCCGCCGGACGATCAGGATCGGACGGTCGAAGCCGTCGTCGTTCACCTGACCACGGGAAAGGTTCTGGCGCGAACGAACTGGCGTGTCCACGATCCCGCACAGTATCTCTGGGACCTCGGGCACGGCCGTTTTCTGCTGCGGATCCGGGACACCCTTACGACCTTTGCTCCCATGGTGAATCTCGAGAGCGGAGATCCCTTCGTCGAGCAGCCCTTCATCAAGACCGACCGTCGGCTGGCTGTGATTCTGCTTTCGCCAGATCGGGACCTCATCACCATCGAGACCGTCTCAAAGGCTGCCGCTGCAATGGGTGATGCGACTCCGGGTCAGGCTGGACGGGCCCAGATCAACTTCTACCGCATCCTGCAGCCGGCGACCCCTGCCGACAAGGTCACCGTCCAGGTGGCGGGCGCAGCGCTGGCGCAGGGGCTGGTCAATCTCTCGATTACAGCCGCAGGCTATATCGAGGTGCTGAAGGAGAGCCAGAATCGGTGGCTCTTCGACTTCGACCCCTACGTGGGCAAGTTTGCGGAGCTTTCGCCCTTCGACAGCACCTGCCGTCCGCACCCGGTCTTTGTGAGCTCGAGCGAGTTCGTCTCCTTCGGCTGCATGGGAAGCAGCGATAAGCTTGCGCTGGGTGGCTTCGACCTGCACGGCGAGCAGATGTGGCAGCAGAACTTCACGGATACCCACGCCTTCCCAAACTTCTCCCTGGCTCCGGCGGCCGGTCGGTTCGCGTTGAGCCGAAACATCGTGGCGGCAACGGCCGGGATCACGGTTGACTTTGCGCCGTCGACCTTCACCACGCAGGAGATCCGCGTCTACCAGACCTATAACGGGAAGCAGCTTTTGAAGTTGGACGTGTCGCCGGTTCAGCGCTTTGGCGAGAACTACGATCTCTCGGACGATGGCCTGAAGCTGGCAGTCGTGAAGGCGGATGCGATCGAGATCTACAGGCTGCCTGCGCTGGCTCCGGCAGACGAGGCCGCCGTCAAGGTGGCGAAGTCGCGGATTCCGGCGGACGCCCATGCCATGGTGAACCTGGCCTCGCATGTTCCGCCTGTGCCGAACGCTCCGGACAAGATCGATGGTCCGGCCGGGCCGGCCTTTCAGGTCAGGGCGCCCTCTGCCGCAAATCCCGACCAGATGCCTGTGGCGGTCGCGCCCACGCCGGCCGAGCAGGAGCCTGCCGAAGAGCGGCGCAAGGCTCCAACGCTCTACACGCTGCCTGACGACAAGCCGCCTGCTAAGCCTCAGTAAGATCGGTGTTGCAAACGCAGAAGAGG
>CAZZZQ010000330.1:0-2219 GCA_964658405.1 uncultured Sphingomonas sp. | reverse complement strand
GCCACTTACGAAAGTGGCCAGCCTCTCAGATCTTTACTGGACTTAGGCGGCCTTGGTGACGACTGCCTTGACGCGTGCATTCAGGCGGGACTTGTAGCGGCTCGCGGTGTTCTTGTGCAGAACACCCTTCTGAACGCTCTTGTCGAGGACGGAGACCGTTGCGCGGTACTGCTCAGCTACGACCTGCTTGTCACCCTTTACGAGGGCCTCACGCAGGGTGCGGAGAATGCCGCGGAGCTTGCTCTTGTTAGCGCGATTGATCGCGGTCTTACCAACTGTCTGACGTGCGCGCTTCAACGAGGAAACATGATTTGCCATTGCTGAACTCTCTTCTCATTACCCGGTTATATCGGGGAAATTTGGATGCAGGCCAGGAAGCTGGTACAGACACAGCTACGTCACAGCCTGCCGCATACCCTGCAATACCTAAGTGTACGGAAGCCCGGGCCGGGGGTCAAGATCGATCTGGGTGTGGTCCGCCGGACTGTGCAGAAAATTGGCTTGACGGAGCCGCGCCGACGTTCTACTCTTCGCTCATCTTCGACACTTTGGCAACGCTCGCCAACCCGGTCGCAGTCTCCAAGCGCACCTCCTGCGCTGTCTACCCCGCTCTTTCGCCCGAATCCCACGCCAACGCATCCTATCGATTGAAACCAGCCTTTCCTGACGGAGGTCAGATACCCGATTGATCAAAAAAGCGCTCGAAATCACCACCGGCATTGAGCCCCTGTACGGGACCCGCGACGAAAATCTCCGCTTGATGGAAGACAGCCTTCACGTCACCATCGATCTCCGTTCCGATTCCATACAGGTCACCGGTCAGCCCGACGCCGTTGCACGCGTCGAGCGAATCTTCGGGGACTTTGAAGCACTTCGCAAATCCGGAGTTCACCCGCATAACGGGGAGCTCAACAGCATGCTGAAGCTTGTTGTAGCCGATCCGGCGGTAAGCCTGCGCTCACTGATGGACTCCGGCAAGCAGCGGTCGGTCGGGGTGAAGCGGGTCGTACAGCCGCGCTCTCCCAACCAGCGCAAGTATGTTGAAGCGATCGAACAGAACGACATGGTCTTCGGGCTTGGACCAGCCGGAACCGGCAAGACGTACCTGGCGGTGGCGATGGCGGTCTCCGCGCTGATGGCGAAGAAGGTCAGCCGTATCATCCTTGTCCGGCCTGCGGTTGAGGCTGGAGAGCGCCTGGGGTTCCTTCCCGGCTCGCTGCAGGAGAAGGTCGACCCGTACCTTCGCCCGCTCTACGACGCGCTGTACGACCTGATGGACCAGGAGAAGGTCGATAAGTTGTTGGAACGAAACGTGATCGAGGTCGCACCGCTCGCCTTTATGCGCGGACGGACGCTCTCGGATGCGTTCATCATCATGGACGAGGCCCAGAACACGACGAACGAGCAGATGAAGATGTTCGTGACCCGGCTCGGGAATAACTCCCGCGCGGTCATCACGGGCGACCTGACGCAGATCGACCTTCCGAACCCGAAGAAGTCCGGGCTGCTGGAGGCGCTGCGTGTGCTCGACGGCGTTGAGGGTATCAAGTTCTGTCACTTTGATGATGTCGATGTCGTCCGCCACCACCTGGTCCAGCGTATCGTCCGGGCCTATGACAGCTATGGCCGGAATCAGCACCAGCTTCCGCTCTCGATCGGGGATACGGAGCTGCCGGGAGCCGATCCTTCCGTCAAGCCGCTGCCAAAGACGCAATAACTCCAACAAAAATGCGATACCATCGAAGACGGAGGGCGTGAAAACCCTCTGTCTTTCGTTTGAGCTTGAGGCTCACTGTTCGTTTTATTGACGATGATCACCATCGAACCCCCAAGTACATCTGCCATCCCGGTCGCCGAGCTTTCGAAGTCGGGACTCACGCGCTTCCTGAGCCGCGCCCGTGAAGCCGTCGGCCTGGTCGGCGAAGTGGACGTTCTGCTGGCCGATGACGCGACGCTGAAGCGGCTGAACCGGACCTATCGCGGCAAGAACAAGGCGACCGACGTCCTCAGCTTTCCGGCGGCTTATAACGAATTCGCAGGCGAGGACGAGCAGACAGCCGGTGACCTGGCGATCTCGCTCGAGACCGCCGGACGGCAGGCGGCAGCCTTCGGACACAGCCTCCGGGACGAGGTGCGGATTCTTCTGCTGCACGGACTTTTGCACCTGCACGGACTCGATCACGAGGTGGATGAAGGTGAGATGGCGGCGCGTGAGCTTG
>CAZZZQ010000329.1:0-4810 GCA_964658405.1 uncultured Sphingomonas sp. | reverse complement strand
AATCAGCACGTCAATCCCACGCCCATCATCCTTTACAGTCAGCATCATCGCTCCCTGGACCGGCGCACCCAGCGACACAGCCTTACCATTCACCGTCGCCGACGAACCCTTCGCCTGCACCCCGTACACCGCAACCGCAAGCTCCTTCCACCACGGCTTGAACGTACCCTGGTGAGCCCCAATATGGATCTTCAGCCCCTGCGCGGTCTGCTCGCAGGTCGAATCCATCCTCAGCGACGCACCCTTGCGGAAGTTGAACGAGATGCCGTCATCCTGGTAGACACTGCCGTGGCAGCCTTCACCCGGATAGACCCGCAGTGTTAACGGACCGACCGGCGTCTCCTCCGTGCTCTGCACCAGCGGCTGGATCGGTAAAATCGTGCCTCCGCGAACGTAGACCGGCAGGTCCTCCAGCGTCGGCTTGATCATCAGCCGCTCCGTAGCCCCGGCACGCTGCTCCGCATCCCGGCGGGTCAGATCGACCGAATGGTCGACACGCGCGCCCGTCCAGTAGTCAAACCACGCACCCGGCGGCAGGTGGACCTCGTACGCATCCAGCTCATCCGGATACGGCGGCGCAGCGACCAGCAGGCTCGGCCCAAAGAGAAACTCGCCGGCGGCATCCAGGTCAATCGGGTGCCCATCGGTCGCCGCGTTCGGAAACTCAAGAAAGAGCGGCCGAACAATGGGCAGGCCGGTCCGCGACATCTCCTCCGCCACGGTGTAGAGATACGGCATAAGTCTATACCGCTCTTCTATATAGCGACGGCGGATCGCCTCCTGCGCCGGTCCGTGAACCCAGACCTCCTGGTTGCCCGTCCCGTCCGCTGAGTGGTCCCGGTCGATCGGCTGGAAGGCCGCAATCTCGATCCACTTGGTCAGCAGGTCCGGCTGCGGCGTCCCGGCAAAGCCGCCGACATCCGCCCCGCTCATCGCAAAACCGCTCAATCCGAGGTTCAGCAGCATTGGCGTGGTCAGCCGCAAATGGTTCCACGTGGAACTATTGTCCCCGGTCCAGGTTGCGGAGTAGCGCTGTCCGCCGGCGTAGCTGGCCCGTGTCAGCACAAACGGCCGCTCGTTCGGCTTCAGCTTCAGCAGCCCCTCGTAGGTTCCGCGGGTGTTCTCCATGCCGAAGATGTTGTGAATCTCAAGGTGGTTCGCGGTCCGCTTTGCGAAGCCTGGCTCGTCGATGCGGTGCTGAATGTCGTCCGGCATCGTCTTCGAGGCCACGTTGAAGAGTGCGGGCTCGTTCATGTCGTTCCAGAAGCCCGCGATGCCGAGCCCGTAGAAGTCCTTGTAGAGCGTTCCCCACCACTCGCGGCTCTGGTGCTGCGTGAAGTCGGGGAAGACTGCGTTGCCCGGCCAGACCCAGCCGGTGTAGACCGAGCCATCAGGGTTCTTGACAAAGTGGTCGCCCGCAGCACCCGTCTCGTACGGCGTGTAGCCGACGCCCGGCTGCTTGGCGATGTGCAGATCGGTGATCGCGACGACGTGGAACTGCTTGCCGACAAGCTCCTTGATCATCGCCGGGAAGGTCGGGAAGCGCTGCGTGTTGACCGTGAAGGGCCAGTTATCGTGCTGGTAGTCGATGTCGAGATAGATCGCATCGGCGGGGATCCTGTCGGCGCGCAGCCGGTTCGCAACCTCGAGGACGCGCGACTCCGGGAAGTAGCTGTAGCGCGACTGCTGGAAGCCTAGCGACCAGAGCGGCGGCAGCGGGCTCGGCCCGGTCAGCCAGGCGTAGGACTCGATCACATGCTTCGGCGTCGGTCCGTAGAGCAGGTAGTAGTCGACCGGGCCATTCGGTGCGCCAAACGAGTACGCATCCGGCAGCTCCTTGCCAAAGTCAAAGCTGCTGCGCCACGTATTATCGACGAGAACGCCGACCGCGCGGCCTTCATTCATCGAGATGAAGAAGGGAATCGACTTGTAGATCGGGTCGGTCGACTCCTGGTAGCCGAAGGTGTCCGAGTTCCACATTGTGAAGGCCATGCCGCGCCGATCGAGCGGCCCAACCTTATCCCCAAGCCCGAAGAAGTGTTCGTCCGGCTGCATCGTCTTGTAGAGCCGGAAGCCCGTGCCGTGATACTCCACCGGCCGTACATCCTGCTGCAGCAGGTGACCCGCCATATCTGTAACCCGTATGGTTGCAGATTCGCGATCGACCGTTACGCGCAGCGCGGAGGTATGAAAGCCCACGGTGGTCGCGGTTGAATCCTGCTCGACTGCGGAGGTCGCTGTACGAGCCGCAGGGAGCACCGCCCACGAGGCATCCTCGGGAAACTGGCTGCCCTTTGCAATCCTCACGCGCAGCGCATCCGGCCGGAGCGCGGTGATCTGCAGGATGCCGCCATTCGCCGTCATCGCGATGCCGTTCGCGAGCGGTGTGACCGTGCTTACGTGAGTGATGACGACGGGATTCAGGTCAGGCGCGGCGGTCTTCGCGAACGCGGGCAGGCGAAGAGCGGTACAAAGCAGGACAGGCAACAGGGAAGTCGGACGCATGGAAAACCTCGTGATCTTTTTTCGCTGTCCTTATTAAAACAAAACAAAGGCGTCAGCGTCCGACTCAGGGAGCCAGATGTCCCTTACCTTCAACGATCTCGATCACCCGGTCGACTGTGGCCGGCGGATCGAAGAGCTCCACCACTCCGCTCGGCCAGCGCACCTTCACCTCTGTCAGCTTCGTCTCGCTGCCCAGCCCGAAGTGCGCGCGAAGATCGTTCGACGAGTTGTAACTGGAACCGCTACGTATCTCATCGACCCACATACGCTTGCTCCCCGTCAGCGTAATACGCGCGCCAATGGCATCGCGATTCGAGGTCGTTCCGGTCAGGTGTACGCCGAGCCAGTGGTTCTGATTCTTCGCCACGTTGACGAGCAGCATCGGCCTATCGCTGAGGTTGTTGATGACCGCCTCAAGCCGCCCGTCGTTGAACAGGTCAGCGATGGCAAGGCCACGGCTCGAGCGTGGCTCCGTCAGCCCGGGCCCTGATCCCTTGCTGAGGTCCTTGAACTTTCCATTGCCCAGGTTGCTGTAGAGCAGCCGCGGCTCGCGATAGAACGAGCCCAGCTTCGCCGAGTCGACCTCCGGGTAGACATGGCCGTTCGCGATCAGGATATCCGGCCAGGCGTCGTTATCGACGTCGGCAAACATCGTCCCCCAGCCCAGTGCATCGGTATTGATCCCGAGCCCGGCAGGGAAGGTCACGTCGTTATACGTTCCATCGCCGTTGTTGTGATACAGCGTCGAGGTGTCATCCGAGAAGTTCGTCTTGAAGAGATCGATCCTGCCGTCACCGTCATAGTCGGCCGCAGTCGAACCCATGCCTGCCTGCTCGCGCCCATCCTCGTTGAAGGCCACACCCGCATCGCCTCCCACATCGGTGAAGGTCCCATTACGGTTGTTGCGATAGAGGATCGCCGGGGTCGAATCGCAGGCCACGTAGAGGTCCGGCCAGCCATCGTCGTTATAGTCGAGCGAGGTGATCGAAAAGCAGTAGTGGCCCGTCGTCTGCTCGATCCCGCTGGCCTTGCTGACGTCCTCAAACCTCCCTCCGCCAAGATTGTGGAAGAGGATATTCGGCGCACTCGGTAGACCACGCGGCCCGCACATCACCGGCACGCCCTTCCAGATACAGCCTGCCGCCTGCCCGGGCGCCGGGGTCTTCGCAAGATCGAAGTGGACGTAGTTCGCAACCGCGATATCGAGCTTGCCGTCGCGGTCATAGTCGACGAACGAGCAGCCCGTCCCCCACTCTTTTCCAGAGCCTGCTACGCCTGCCTCTTCGGCAACCTGCCTGAAGGTGCCATTGCCCTCGTTATGGAAGAGGCGATTTTTCCCGTAGCCCGTCACGAACAGAT
Organism: uncultured Sphingomonas sp.; assembly: GCA_964658405.1. Lineage (GTDB taxonomy): Bacteria > Acidobacteriota > Terriglobia > Terriglobales > Acidobacteriaceae > Edaphobacter. The sequence continues at coordinate 946 of CAZZZQ010000329.1, read as the reverse complement.
CGTCGTGGCCGTCGTTGTCATAGTCGCCGACGCAAGCGCCCTGGCCCCAGCCGACCGAGACCAGACCGGCCTTCGCGGTCACATCGGTGAAGGTGCCGTCGTGATTGTTGTGGAAGAGGTGGCTGCTCGCCTGCTCTCCCCCCGCCTGCATCCCTGCCGCCTGCATGGTGGTTCCGTTGACGAGGAAGATATCCGGCCAGCCGTCATGGTCGTAGTCGATGATGGCGACACCGGAGCCTGTCGCCTCGATGATGTACCGCTTCGTATCCTCACTGCCATTGACGTTGCGGACGGTGATCCCGGCCTTTGCCGCAACATCCACAAACCACGCCGGGGGCGCATGTTCGGTGGTTGCAGGATACGGGGTCTGTGCGTAAGCCAGCGGTACCAGGAGCAGCGACAGAAGCATGCTGACGAAGAACACGCGCTTCACTTCGTACCTGCAGCCGGCGTTCCCATGGCCATCGTCTTCAAAATCTTTCCGCCCTCCTGGACAACGTACAGGTGATTCGCATCGAGGTCCTTCAAGGTATCGACCGCTCCCGAAGGCCACCGAATCTCGACCGCATCGGCCTTCAATGCATGGTCAAGCCCGAAGTGAATCCGCAGATCGTTCTGCGAGTAGTAGCTGCCGCCACTCCGCACCTCTTCGATCTGCACGAACGGCTTCTCTTTGCCTGGCGTCGTCACGCTGATGCGCGCGCCGATCCCCGCACGATTTGCTTTCACGCCAACCGTGCGGATCTTGATCCAGTTGCGGCCCGTCGTTGAATCGCAGCGCAGCAGCTGCGGCAGACTGTTCACGCAGTTGACCACCACATCCATATCGCCGTCGTTGTCATAGTCGCCAAAGGCGCAGCCCCGCGCGGTCGCGGCGTCGTTGATCCCCGGCCCGCCCTGCGCCGTCACCTCTTCAAACTGCCCGTTGCGCAGGTTGCGATAGAGG
>CAZZZQ010000328.1:0-4819 GCA_964658405.1 uncultured Sphingomonas sp. | reverse complement strand
GTTAGAAGCACGTTGCCAGAGACTACAAAACGGCGCAGATCTTCGAGTCGATAGGGGCCATACGTCTGGCCATCACGTGAGACGGTATAGAGCATTTAAACTCCTCGCGGCGAAATCAAGCGCCCTTGTAGAAACGATGAAAGCACGGAGTATGTTCCATGGCAATGACTTCGTGCGTCAGAGCGTCCTGCCGTCTGCAGCCGCGAGGGTCGTATCAGGGGCCGCCCGGCTGATCAGCACGCGCAGATCGGTCACCTTATTCAGGGTGAAGGCAGGCTGGCCGGTGGGCGCAGTGACGGCGATAAAGTCCGCCCGCTGCACATCCTGCAGGTAGAACGAGGTGCGTGGGTCCGGGCTGGCGGCTGCGATCTCGACGTGGCTCATCTCGAGGTTGCGGAGGTGGCGGAGAAAGAAGCCCTGCGACGGCATCGGCCCGAACATCCCCGGGTCAGGGTACTTCTCAACCGCCTCGGGTGGAACGACCTTGAGCAGGTCAGCGTGATCGCCACCCTTGTGCTGCAGGTAGATGTTCGAGAGCTTGATGTCCTGGATTGCATACCCAGGCACCCCGCTCAGAATGGAGCAGATGCGCGCATCGCAGTTGTAGCTGGTCAGGTTGTCGACAAGGATGCGCTGCATTGTGCCAACGTGCGTGCTCTCCTTAGGTCCACGCAGGCGCCCCCCAAGCCGAAAGAACAGCGGCGCGGAGACCAGGTCGCGCATCGTGATATTCGAGATCGTAATGTCCTCGCAGAGCGCACCATCCTCGCTCTCGAGCGCCATCCCTTCGCACCCTTCGAAGACGCAGTTCGAGATGGTGATGTTCTTGAAGCAGCCATTCGACTCGGTTCCGCACTTGATGCGGCCGTTGCGTGGAATCTTTGCGTCAGCGGGATACTTCTTGAACGTCCCGTCATAGACGCTGCCGAGGACGTAGTAGCCCGTTACGATGCAGTTCGTAATCGTCATGTTCTCGGTCGGCTTCGCATAGCCGAGTGCGAAGCTGCTCTTCGGGCAGATGGCGTCGTCCCACGGTGCGTTGACCGTGCAGTTCGAGACGCGAACATTCTTGCAGCAGTCGATGTCCATACCGTCGCGATCGGTGTCGATCGTCAGGTTATCGATGGTGAGGTTATCGACGCCCGTCAGTAGCAGCCCGAAGTGACCACCCTTCAGGATGCTGAAGTCGCGAAAGATCACGTTGCGGCAGTTCTTCAGCGCGATTGCCTTGTTGCCGACGCCAGCCTGCTCGGCAACGAACGGAGCGATCTCCACGTCGCGCCCACGGCCTCGTCCATGCGAGAGCCCCTTGCCGTGGATCAGGCCGGGGCCGCTGATGCCGAGATCCTCAAGGCCCTCGCCCCAGAGCAGGGAGTTGTGCCAGTGGTTGTGACCATAGTCCTGAAAGGCGTCGTAGCTGGTCTTTGGCTCTGCTGCATCGTAGGTTCCGCCGTTGTAGCCGGTGGCCGCGTCAGGCAGCGGCGAGTCCGCAGCGAGGATGGTCGCGCCCTGCGCCAGGTACAGGTGGACGTGGCTCTTCAGCCGGATGGAGAAGCAGAGCCATGTCCCGGCAGGGAAGAAGACGGTTCCGCCGCCGACAGCCGCGGCGGCCTCGATCGCCTTGTTGATGGCCGGCGTATCGACGGTCTTGCCATCGCCCACAGCGCCATAGGTGCGTATGTCGAAGAGCATCGGCGAGCCTGCGCCGAAGGGGGCAGCAGAGGAGGCGTAAGCAGGGAGCGAGGCGGCGGCGGCGGCGAGCCCCATACCGCTGAGCTTCAGCAGATCGCGGCGGGCGGAGTTGAAGTTATTCATGGCGAGGCCATCCTAGCAGACCGGTGTCCCAACGGGAATCGTTTCTGTGTGAACCCCTAGAAGTCGTCGTTGCCGGTCGGCCGGAACCGGTAGCCGATCCACGGCTCGGTGACGATATACTTCGGCTCCTCACTCAGCTCGATCTTCTTGCGCAGCTGCCCGATATGGACCCGCAGATACTCCGGCTGATCGGCGTTCGTTCCCCAGACCGTCTGCAGCAGCGCCCGATGGGTCAGGACCTGGCCCGGATGCTCGGCGAGGCAGACGAGCAGGTCGAACTGCTTCGGCGTCAGGTGGATATCCTGGCCGCGCACGACGACCCGATGTTGGCCGATATCGATCAGGAAGTCGCCGCTGGCAATGACCGCCTGCGGCTCGGGGGAGTTGGCCTCACTGCGGCGCAGATGAGCGCGCACACGGGCGAGCAGCTCCTGGATGCTGAAGGGCTTGGTGATGTAGTCATCCGCGCCGGCGTCGAGCGCGTCGATCTTGGTCGCATCCTGGTTGCGTACGGAGAGCACGATGATCGGAACCTGCGAGAGGGCGCGAATCTCGCGGCAGAGCGTCACCCCGTCCATCTGCGGCATCGCGAGATCGGTGATGACGAGATCCGGTGTCCACTCGTCGAGCGCGACCAGCGCGTCAACGCCGTTGGCTGCGACACGAATGATGTAACCCTGGGTCGAAAGCGAGGTGCGAAGGACACGCAGTATCTGCGGTTCATCATCGACGATCAAAATCTTTGCCGTCTGTTTATGCGGATTCGAACTCTTCAATCCAGATCCTTGCGTTGCGTGACGATATGGACATCCACATGGGGCGACTCTTTCAGGAAGTGCTGAATCGCCCAGTAGTAAAGATACTGCTTCCAGCCTTTCACAACGCTGCGGCCAAAGATGATGTGCGTAATGTGCTTCTCGCGGACGAACTCCGCCGCCGTATACGCGATGCTCTTGCCCTTGACGGTGAAGACCTGCGCATTCAGGTTCCGCGCAAATCGCAGGTTCGTTTCAAGGGTGTTCTCTTCGTCCCGGTCGTGCGGGCGGTCATTCTCGATGTGCAGCACGAAGAGCTCTCCGCCGACGCCTTCGGCGATCCTTGCGCCGCGTGCGATCAGGTGTTGCGAGCTGCTGCTGGTGCTGATGCAGACGGCGACCCGCTCGCGAACTCCCCAGTTGTCGCGGATCCGCTTGGCGTCCATGTAGGCGGTCAGCGTCCGGTCGACGGCCTTGGTGACGTGCTGCAGTGCAAGCTCGCGCAGGGCGATCAGGTTGCCGCGCCGAAAGAAGTTGGCGAGCGCCTTCTCCGCCCGGTCGACCCGGTAGATATCGCCGCGCCGCATGCGTGTCTGCAAGGCCTCAGGTGTCAGGTCCGCCATGACGATCTCGTCCGCTCGTGCGATCACCCAGTCAGGAACAGTCTCGCGGATCTGAACTCCGGTGATGCTCTGAACTACGGGCGAGACGCTCTCGATGTGCTGCACATTCATGGTCGCGAGCACGTCGATGTTGGCGTCGAGGACCTCGAGCACATCCTCATAGCGCTTCCGGTGCCGGCTGCCTTCGATATTCGTGTGGGCCAGCTCGTCGATCAGGACGATCTGCGGCCTGCGGGCGATGATCGCGTCAAGATCCATCTCCTCGAAGTGGACGCCCTTGTAGTCGATCTCACGCCGGGGCACCTGGTCGAGCTGGGCCGCCAGCTCCGCCGTCCGGGGCCGGCCATGCGTCTCGACGACACCGACGACGATATCCTCTCCACGCTGCTTGCGCCGGATGGCCTCGCTTAGCATGTTGTAGGTCTTGCCTACGCCAGGAGCATAGCCGAGAAAGAGCTTGAAGGTTCCACTCGTCTTCTCCGGCGCCACCTTGGCGAGCCACTCTTCGGGGCTCTTTGCGTTCGGGTTGGGAAGGTCGCGCGTCGGCATAGAGGTAAGATACAGGGGTGAATCGATCGCTTACCGGCAGGCTGGTCCGCTACTCGCTCTCTACCGCTGCCACCGCTGTCATTGTAGCGGTCTACTTCCACCAGCCGCACGTCAACGAGACGACGGTCGCGCTCACCTTTCTGATCGCAATCCTACTTGTAGCGGCCAACTGGGGACTGCGCCACGCGGTCTATCTCTCTGTCCTGTCATCGGTTGCGTTCAACTTCTTCTTCCTGCCGCCGGTCCTGACCTTCACCATTGGCGACGGTCGCAACTGGGTCGCGCTGCTCGCCTTCCTCGTGACCGGGATCGTGGCCAGCCAGCTCGCCGAGAAGGCACGGACGGAGGCCAGCATCTCCCGTCGCCGTCAGCGCGAAGCGGAGCGGCTGGCGGACTTCAGCCAGCAGATGCTGGTCAGCGGCAACGTCATCGACCTGCTCAACAGCCTCCCCCAGATGATTGCCACGACCTTCAACCTCACAGGGGCCGCCGTCTACCTCCGTGAAAAAGATCGGCTCTATCGCTCAAGCCCGGACTACAAGGGCGTCACCACGGCGGAGCTGCGGGACGCCGCCTTCTCGCGCGACCACCATGTCGATGAGGATCGCTTGTTGACGCTCGTTCCGATCATGCTCGGTACACGACCCATCGGTGCACTCGGCATCACCGGAACTGGAACCTCTCGCGAAGCGCTCGACGCCGTCGGCGGACTGGTTGCCATCGCCATCGAGCGAGCCGGTGCGGTCGAGACCCTGACCAAGGTTGAAGCAGCCCGCGAGAGCGAGCGGCTTCGTAACGCGCTCCTCGATTCGGTCGCCCACGAACTCCGCACTCCACTCACCTCGATCACCGCCGCCATCACGACCTTACGGACCAACGGCGAACTCGACGAAGCGCAATCCGACGAGATGATGCAGATCATCGAGGAGGAGGCCGGACGCCTCGACCGGCTGGTCGGCCAGGCGATGGAGATGGCGGAGCTCGACGCCCATGACATCAAGCTTGATCTGCGGCCACACTCCATGCGCGAAGCGGTCGATGGGGCCGTGGAGCTGGTGCTCCCGCAGATTCGCAGTC
>CAZZZQ010000327.1:0-4822 GCA_964658405.1 uncultured Sphingomonas sp. | reverse complement strand
GTTCAACTGGGAGCATGGATCTCGCAGTCCAGTGACTTCGATCGTCACTTCGCCCAGATGAAGATGAGTCGCCACTGGTAAGTCCAGCAGATCGATTCCATTCGTTGTTATGTTCTCACCCATCTCGCCCGGGGACAACGTGAAGCCGTCACCTGCCAGTTCTTCCAGAAGCTCGGCTTGCAGCAGGTGGACCTGTGTGAGATTGGCTCTCCCTGGATCCTTGCGAACAAGGTAGCGATGGCGAGTCGTCGCCCCCATATGGGCATCGCCTTTGACACCGAGTCCCTCAATCAGATTGATCACGGCCTGGTTCTGCTTACTGAACCCATGCGTCCCGCTCGCGCTGACCGCCACCACAGCGCCATGCAAATTCATACCCATACGAGAAGACTAAATCTACTTGTACGAGGCGCGACTGAACTTCAAGAGGCGGGTGTTGCAGACCTTGCAGCGGAATGGCCAGATGCCAAACGCGCTAAGCAGATACTCATACCACTTACGCTGTGAGCGCTGCAGGCTTCCACCACCGCAGCTCGAACAAAGCACTGAAGACATAAAGAGTGAACCTCGGCGATACAGACTTTGCCGGCCGTGGTTGCGGCCAAACGAAGAACGATCTCTGAAAACTACTCAAACACTAGCAGAGCGACCCTCGCTTCTTTCGAGACAACGACACAACGGATGGACGGAAACAGTACTGTAGTAACGACTCTTTAGTTGCCATTCCCGACGCGTTTCCACTTGCTGACCAATACTCCGGTACGCCCAGAGACCGGATCGGAAGCGGGAAAATAAACATGCTTCATTGCTTCCACCATCGATACCTCTGGAGCTCGGCGACAGATATCCCACGTCGCGCCAGATGGATACGCTCCAACTACCAGAAAATTCGGACTTGCACTAAGCTTGCAGTGGCCTGTCCCTGCGGGGAGCACAACCACGTCTCCGGACTGCACTAGGATCTCGTGGCCACCCTCTCCACCCAGCATCAAACGGGCCGACCCACCCGCAAATCCGAGCACTTCATGAGCGGTCGAGTGGTAATGGTGAAAGTCGTAGACACCATTACGCCACTGGCCGGGCCAACCGTTCTTCTGGAAGACTGCTTCCATCCTGTCCGCAGTATCGTCCGCCGCGGAAAAGGCCGCATGGTAAAGCAGCACCGGGAGCAACGGGTTGTTCGGCATCCAGCCGTTTCGCTCGAGGTGTATCACTTCAGGGGCCGGGCCTGCCGCGAAGAGTGAGGTCGTCGGAGCGATTCCGGCAGCCGCCAGCATCGCTCCAAATTTGCGTCGGTCCATAGCCCCTCGATTGCCGCCTTTAGACGGCCACCGTGAACGAATCTTCCGTACGAGTCACGGCGCGATACATCGTATCCCGCTCAAACGGCTCGCGCCCAGCCTCTGTAATCAGGCGGATCAGACCCGAACGGCGCATTCCCTGCGGCGTAGTCGCGCCGGCATCGTGGTAGATCTTTTCTTCGACCACCGTACCGTCAATATCATCTGCACCGAAACGCAGGGCGATCTGGGCCATCTTCGGCGATACCATCTGCCAATAGCTCTTGATGTGCGGGAAGTTATCGAGCATGAGGCGCCCGATCGCGATCTGTTTGATGTCGGTCATTCCGGTCGTTCGCGGAATATGGCCAAGAGCCGTATTTTCTGGATGAAACGCCAGCGGGATGAACGTCTGAAAACCGCCGGTATCGTCCTGGACCTCGCGCAGACGCAGGAGGTGGTCGACTCGGTCCTCATCATTTTCCACGTGACCGTAGAGCATCGTCGCATTCGACCGAAGCCCCATCTTGTGGGCAAGCCGGGCAGTCTCGAGCCACTCCCCACCATCGATCTTGTGGTCGCAGATGATGTGCCGAACGCGGTCAGCAAAGATCTCGGCGCCGCCACCAGGCATGGAGTCCACCCCTGCCGCCTTCATCTGCTGCAACGCCTCGGGAATGGTCATCTTACCGCGCTTCGCTAGAAACGCAACCTCGACCATGGTGAAGGCCTTCACATGAACCTTGGGAAATCGGAGCTTCAGGCCGCGGACGAGATCCATAAAGTATTCGAACGGCAGGTCCGGATGCAGGCCGCCAACGATGTGGAACTCCGTCACCGCCTCGGTGTACCCCGATGCGGCCGTCTCAAATGCCTCTTCGAGCGCCATCGTGTAGGTTCCCGCCTCGCCTTTCTTCCGCCCGAAGGCGCAGAGACGGCAGGAGGCAACACAGACGTTCGTCGGGTTGATGTGTCGATTGACATTGAAATAGGCAATATTGCCATGGAGCCGCTCCCGAACCAGGTTCGCGAGCCAGCCAATTGCAAGCATGTCCCCACTCCCGTAGAGGGTCACGCCATCCTCGAAGGTCAGGCGCTCACCGGCCTGTACCTTCGAGGCGATGGGGAGCAGCGCCGGATCATCGGTCTGGAAGGAGTGATGGGGACGAAAACCTGCTGTCAAAGCACTCATGCCCTAATTCTATGCCTCACACGCGGGCTGCACATGGATCAATGCTGCGTGCTGTCGGCAGAATCCACCATGCGTGGCTGGAGAACGACGCCATCAAATGGCGTAACCCCGACCAGATGGTCACCGACAGGCCGCATGAACCGGAGACCCCATCCCGTATCCCAGAACGTCACCTTCTTCTCCGGCAACTGGACGGCAAATGCAATGGTTCCCTTGCCCGCATTTGTGACCAGAACACGCTGATTCCGAGCGTCGTAGAAGATGCTGTTGACGTCATTCACGAAGAGTCCAGGAAGCGACTGCCAGCTCCCCCCTTGATCGGCGGAGAAGAATACCCCCTCACGACCGGCTGCCCAAAGACCGCTGTTTCCATCGACCGCGACCGCCGTCAATTGGCTAACCGCACTTGGAGGCACAACAGACTTCCAGCTCTGACCTCCGTCGGTGGACAGACTGATCGTCTTCAGCCCCGCTGTAATGACCTCGCCCCGGGCGGCTGCAAGGAAGTAGAACTCCTCTCCAGCGAGTCCCTCAACGCTCTTCCAGGACCCTCCTGAGGTCCCACTGACCAGCAGGCCCTGCGAGGTCGCCGCAAAGAGCGAGTCGCCGCTGACCGCCATGCTGTAGACAGCACCGTCAAATGGCTTGAGCACAACACTCGGCTTTCGCGCAGGGGCCCTGCGCGTTGAAACTGCAGGGCCTCTGCCGGCGTGGCCAGTTTTCGCAGGGGCCGACTTCGCGGGAAGAGGGCGTGCTTCCGCCTTCGCGAACGCGATGTCTGCCACACGCCCCCAACTACCGTCCTTCAGGCGATAGATCCCGTGGCCCGTTCCTGCAAGGATGGTGCCATCAGGCGCCTGGCCGAGGCTGAACACGTCGCTGCCGTCGAGGCCGCCGCTGTTTTGAGTCCAGCTCAGTCCGCCATTGTCGCTCATGAAGACGCCGCCCCACTGCTTATCGTTCAGAGCCCCGACATAGATCGTCGCCGGATGCTGCGCGTCGCCCACGAAGGAGGAGAGGTGTCGCGCTGAGAATCCGTGATTTGCAGGCCTGAAGCTTGCGCCTCCATCGTTGCTGTAGAGAACGCCACCGCGATCGGTCGCGAGCAGAATCTTTGTCGTGTCCGTCGGGTCGACATAGACGTCATTGACGATGACCTCCGGTCCGGTCACTCGAATCCAGATCTTCCCGGCGTCCGCCGTTCTGAAAAGGCCTTCCGTTGTGCCGGCAAAGACGACATCACGGTTTTTCGGATCCTGCATCAGGACGCGTGTGCGTCGCGCTGAGGAAGGAATTCCTTCCACTTTCTGGAAGCGGGCCCCGGAGTTATCGCTCTTATAGATGCCCGAGCAGGCACTTGCATAGACCGTTTCAGGGTGAACAGGGTCGACGATGATCGAGAAGACGTCCGAGTCATCGATCACGCCCTCCTTGATGTTGGTCCAGGTCGCGCCGCCATCCGTGGTCTTCCAGGGAAGATGCCACGTACCCGCATAGATGATCTTCGGATTTGCCGGATCGATTGCGACGGACTCGACCTCATGCAGCTCCTTGTTGCTCTCGGGGCTGATCAGCTTCCAGTTTGCGCCATTATCGTCGGACTGCTGTACACCAGTAAGCGTACCGGCAACCCACACATTCGGATTTGAAGCCGATTGCGTGAGCGCGCGAATGGACTGGCCCTGCATGGTCGGCTCACTGGTCCAGGTCAGTCCGCTGTCCTTGCTGACAAAGAGGCCTCCGTCATTGTGATCCACGACCCAGGCTCCGACCACAAGGTGCTTCGGATCCTTGGTGTCAACCTGAATGTTGTCCAGGACGAGATCGTCACGCTTTGCGATTCGTGTGAGTCGCTTCCACTCTTTACCTTCATCGTGTGACTCGTAGATCGTACCCGTCGCCGTACCGACATAGAGGTGGGTATGGTCATGCGGATCGACGGCGAGTGAGCGAGCGCTTCCGCCGTCCGGCCCAAAGGGGAACCAGGAGACAGCCAAAGCGGGGGCGGCGAAAGCGAAACCGAGGAGAAGGGAGAGAAGCGGGGCAGACGGTCTACGGCAGATCAACATATTCATCCAGTATGAAAGACTTCTTTGGGTCGAAAAGAGCACTGATCAAAGCAAAGGCTGACTGGGATACCTCCCCAGTCAGCCTTTACCGGTCGTTCAGTACTAGTTACTTCTTGTGGTGCTTGCGTACAGGCTTCATTGCTGCAGACTCATCGACTGCAGTCCACGAGCCGCTGTCAAGCGTTGCGCCAGAGGGAACGAGGGTCGTGTTGACCGTCTTGCCATCTTCGGTTCCGGTGTAGACCGTGATCCGCGATGCATCGATACCCTTCTCCTTCACC
>CAZZZQ010000326.1:0-4853 GCA_964658405.1 uncultured Sphingomonas sp. | reverse complement strand
TTGCTTTTTTGACGGCCTCGGCGAACTTCTTGGCCATAACATCGTCCCTGTTCTTCTGGGCGTCGACGGACTGGCGGAAGAGGCTGTCCCGCCGCTCGTCGCTGTCGCGGAGAGCCTTGGCGGCTTCACCAAAGTCCTCGAACATCTTCTTGCGCGGCGCGGACGTGTGCCCGATGATGGCCCGGCTGACCGGGTCAATCTTGATCATCGCGCCACAGTCCGGACAGCTTACCTCAAACGGCTCATCGCTCATGCCCATCGGTCGATCCTCAGGGCATATTCTAACGGGATTTCAGAGCCGAATAACGACGTGGCCGGGGCAGAGGTTCTCCGCCTCGTGGACGAGTCGGGTAATCAGGTCGTCTCCTGCTTGCGCAAGGAAGTAGATCCCGCCAACCAGGCGCTCCTGGGGGTGGCCGTTGGGGAAGAGGTGCAGGGTCAATGCATCGGCATGCTTGCGGAGGCTGGCCTCTTTTTGCAGCTCGAAGGTGGCCGCCATGCGTCGCAGACGGTTGATCTGGTAGCGCATCTTGTTGCCGGCGATGACTGCGGATCGCCCAAGGCTCTCGTCCATGGCGCCAAGATACTCGGTGAGCGCGGTGAGCTCCGCGTCCATCGCGTTGCCGACGGCTGCCAGCTTCCGCTTTCCGGCGATTGGCATGGCCCGGGCGCCGAGCCGCTGGGCGAGGTTATCGGAGGTTGTCAATGCATCTGGCAGCTGAATGTCATGTCGATCCATGACGGTCGCAATCGCAGGCTCGATCAGGGTCGCGCTGAGCCGCGGCAGGACAGGGGTCAGCCGGCCCAGGATGGCGTCGTAGAGGACGGCGCTCTGGGCAAAGTAGGCGATCTCCGCCGGTCCGCCGATGTAGGCCGCGGTCGGGAGAATGGTGTCCTGAAAGATCGGCCGAAGGAGTGCGTTGGGGCTGATACGCTCCGGGGCCGCGTCCAGGATACCGATGAGGTCCTTCGTGGAGTAGGTGGTCCGCCCGGCCTTCCAGCCGCCGTCGGGCAGCCGCTTCAAGGCCAGTCGTTCGCCGGTGGTCTCGTCGACGACGAAGAGCAGCGACGATCCGCCTGCGACGAGGACCTGGGCGTGAAATCCGCCGGCCTCGAGCTCCGAGGTTCGGGCCAGAAGTGCTGCATGAAGCTCGTCGGCGTGGTCGAGGGCATAGCGCAGAGTGGATTTGCCCAGAGCGTGGAAGTCTCGACCGGCTGCATCCATGACGATCAGGCCTTCGCTGGCGAAGATCTGCGTCATCAGGCGGGCGAAGGCGCCGCCGAGGGTCGGCTGGTAGCCGTCACGCGGCTCATACGCCTCACGGAGCAGGTCGCAGACGGGGGCGTAGGCGAGAAGCTCGCTGACCTGCTCCAACAACGCGTCCATTCCTGCGCCCAGAGCAACTCCGCCCACGGGAACTGGGAGAGCCGTCTCGAGATCGGCCTTGAGAGTTTCCACTGCCGTCTTGCTGAGGAGGGCGACATGATCGACCTCCTCGAGATCGTGATCCTCGGTGGCGAGCCAGAAGACCGGAACATGTTCCACTCCGGTCGCCGCGGTGGCCTGCTTTGCGCGGGCGACGGCGGTTGCGGCCTTCAGCAGTGTAAGGAGCGGTCCGCCAAAGAGGCCGACCTGCTGGCCCGTGACGACGGCGCGGGCTCCGCTGCGAATCTTTGCGATATTGGCTAGAGTGGCTGGCCCGGCACCGAATTCTGTTCCCTGGCGCTCGAGGGCGTCCGCAAGCTCCAGTCGATGTTCTACCCCTACCGGAGCGCCGATCCACCGGCCGCCAAACGGCTCCGCTCCGTACCATGTGTGGACGGGCGATCGAGCCTCTTCGGTGCCGATCGAGAGATACTCCTGATAGAGCCGGGAGATATGCGGCAACACGGTGACGGGATAACACTCAGTACTCATGGAAAACCACTCACTTCCTACCTTGTATTAGAGCCTACGCACACCAAGCCCGAGCCTGCAAATGACTCCGCTTCGGTCATTTTTCGTGGATAGCTCCTGTTTGATGCCATGGGCACGGGAGTCGATGCAGGATGATACCGTAGCCTCATGGCCGCCAAAGCACCGAAAAAAACTTCCGCAAAAGTCTCCAAGTCGACGTCCGCAGTGGTCACACCATTTCCATTCGGCAAGCCGAAGGCCTCGCTCAAAGCCAAGCTCGTCTCGTCGAAGGTGTCCTATAAAGGCAAGGTCTTCTCCGTTCATACCGACACTGTGATCGAGCCGGGCGGAAATAAGAACACCCGGGATGTCATTCATCACAATGGATCGGTGGTGATTCTAGCCATCGACGACTCCAGGAACGCAGCGGACCCTGACGTGATTCTGGAACGCCAGTACCGCCACGCGGCCGGCCAGTTTCTCATTGAACTCCCTGCTGGCCGGATCGAGCCGGGTGAGGCTCCGCTTGCCGCCGCCAAGCGCGAGATGATCGAGGAGACAGGCTACCGGGCGAAGAAGTGGACGCTGCTCACCAAATACTTCGCGAGCCCCGGGTTTTTAGGGGAATGGATGCAGATCTATCTTGCGCGAGACATCCGCGAAGGAATCGCCACGCCGGAGCCGGATGAGCATATCGAGATCCACCGCATCCCGCTTTCGCAGGCCATGCAGATGGTGGCGTCGAACCAGATTCATGATGGAAAGACACTCATCGGGCTATCTCTTCTGGATGCAGCACTCAAGGCGGGTCGCTTGTAAAAAGCCCTCTAAAACAAGGTTTTTGTCATGTACGCGACATACCTTTGGAAGGGGATCGTTCATCGTTTGAAGAAGAGGGTCATGGGAAACCATGTAGGACGCATTCACGTCTACTTGGTTTACAGGGTCCTACCACCGAACGAGAACGAGACTTGCAAGGAGAAGAGACAGTGGCTCAATACAAAGGGCAGGTTAAGTGGTTCAACAATGCGAAGGGGTACGGTTTTCTCGGCAGGGATGATGGTGCTGATGTGTTTGTGCACTATAGCTCGATCCAGATCGAGGGTTATAAGAGCCTCAAAGAAGGCGATCCGGTGGAGTTTGACATTATTGAAGGCTCAAAAGGTCCGCAGGCGGATCAGGTTGTTCGCCTGAAGTAGTCAAACGCAGCCTTTGCGGGCCGGGGTGGCTCGCAAAGGTGGCGATCAGGACGCATACAATAACGAGGCGGCTCAAGAACCGCATCTGCGCCCTATGGAAAATATTACGATCGCGCGACTCCTTGACGAGACGGCAGCGCTTCTGGAAATCGACTCCGCGGACCCCTTTCGGGTCAGGTCTTATCGGCGTGCCGCAGAGGCCGTGGAGCAGCAGACTACGCAGCTTTCAACACTGGTCGCCGAGCCCAAACAGTTGCTCACGATCCCAGGTATCGGCAAGGCGATGGCTGCAAACATCGTCGACCTCGTCAACACGGGCTCGATGCCGCTGCGCGCTGAGCTGCTCGAGAAGTATAGGCCGACCATGCTCGAACTTCTTCGGCTGCCGGGCATGGGGCCGAAGACGGTGGCGCTCGTCTGGTCCGCACTTGGTGTGGCGGACATGGACGGTCTTGAGGCGGCGGCGAAGGCTGGTGACCTCAACAAGCTCCCCCGGATGGGCGAGAAGTTCGTCGTCAAGCTTCTGAAGGGCATTGAGGATCATCGGAAGAACTCCAGCCGTTTCCGCATCGACCAGGCTCGCGAGTATGCCGAGCGGATCTCTGCCCTGATTCTCCAGTTTCCGGGGATCGACCAGGTGACTCCAGCGGGCTCCTTGCGTCGCGGCCGGGAGACGGTCGGCGATCTGGACCTGCTGGCGACCGGGCCGGCCTGTGAGGCTGAGGTCGTCTCTGCGGCGGTCGAGTACGTGGCGACGCTGCCTCTGATCGACAAGTTGATGGCCCGAGGGCAGAACAAGGTCACCTTTACGCTCCGGAACAACCTGCAGGTCGACGTCCGTCTGCTTCCGCGTGCGAGCTATGGTGCGGCGCTGCAATACTTTACGGGGTCGAAGCACCACAACGTCGCGCTGCGCCAGAGGGCCATCAAGCGAGGCCTGACCCTGAGCGAGTACGCGCTTCTGCGGCTCGAAGACAACGTGATCGTCGCCGCGGCGACCGAGGAAGAGATCTACAGCGCGCTCGATATGGACTGGATTCCGCCGGAGCTGCGCGAAAACTGCGGCGAGCTGGATGCAGCGGCTGCCCACACGCTGCCGAGGCTGATCACACGGGCCGATATTCGTGGCGACCTCCACATGCATACCGAGGCGACCGACGGGCGGGACACGATTCGCCAGATGGCGGAGGCGGCGCTCGCCCGAGGTCTGAGCTACATCGCAATTACCGATCATTCGAAGAATCTTGCCATGACCAATGGTCTCGATGACGCCCGTGCGCTCGCGCACATCAAGCGCATCCGCGAGGTGGACGCGGAGATGGAGGGCCGGATCCGGGTGCTGCCTGGGATCGAGGTGGACATTCTCGCCGACGGCTCGCTCGATCTTGACGACAGTACGCTAGCCCAGATGGATATCGTGGTGGCCAGCGTCCACTCTCACTTCGCACAGCCGATCGAGGAGATGACGGCGCGAATCCTGCGCGCCATGGAGAACCCGTACCTAAAGATTCTGGGTCATCCTACAGGTCGGAAGGTGCTGCGGCGTGAGGCCTACGCGCTGAATATCGACGCGGTTCTTCGTCGTGCGGCAGAGCTTGGGGTTGCAGTCGAGCATAATGCCAGCCCCGCACGCGCCGATCTAAACGACCTGCATCTCCGCCTGGCGAAGGAGCTTGGCTGCAGAATTGTGGTTGACACCGACGCTCATGCCACCGAGGAACTGGACCAGATTGACTACGGGATTACGCAATTGAGGC
>CAZZZQ010000325.1:3756-4854 GCA_964658405.1 uncultured Sphingomonas sp. | reverse complement strand
ACTCAGTGTGGATTTTGAATGCGTTGAGCTTTCAGACCGTAAACGGAGTTGGTGTATCTCTCTTTCTTATTCTGTCCGGTCATCTTCTCACGAACATCTTAATCAACACCGTCCATAAGGAAGACCGCTATAGGACGTTTCTGTTCCGACGCGCAGCACGGACGTTTCCTCTTTACTTTGTTTACCTTGCGATTGCAGTAATTGCCACGCGGCTGGTAAATGGCGTGGTCCCTCAGCACGTCTGGATTTACGGCTTGTTTCTTCAAGGAACTTTGCTCAAAGAAGCTGCTGAGACGCGCAGTATAGTGCCGCTTTACCATCTGTGGACGTTAGGGGTGCAGGAGCAGTTTTATCTGTTTTGGCCACTCGTTGTATGGTTCTGCAGAAGCTTCAAGCAGCTTAGATGGGTATGCTGCGCAGGGATCGTAGCATCCTTACTGGTAAGGGTCTCACTCGCCTACCTCTATGGATCAGGGGACTATCTTGCCGAGCTGCTTCCATGCCGCTCCGGGGAGTTGTGCCTGGGGGCTTTGCTTGCTCTGGAGTTGCGTGTACCGACTTCTCTGTCAACTGTGCTTCGAAGAAGTGGGCTGCCTTTAGTTTTGATTTATTTGACCTGGACATGGCACGGTCTTGATTTTCGAAGCCCTTTAGGTTCGATCTTCGGGATTCAGCTCGTGTCGTTGATGTCGGCTTCGCTCGTGGTGTTCTCCTTGAAGCCGAAGTCCGTGCTGAACCGCTTCTTCAGTTCAAAGACGCTTGGGTCGATGGGCAAGAAATATTCCTACGGTATCTACGTCCTGCATCCGCTTTTACTTCTTTTATTTTCCCTCCCTCGTGTGCACCTTGGTCTGGCTCGATACCCGTTGATGTTGATCGCACTGAGCGGTGCGGTATGGGCCTCGTATCATTTGCTTGAAAAAAGGTTTCTCAGCTCGCATCCGACACGATCGCCAATTTGCCTGAATGCAGAGGCATCGAGTGGCCCAAGCGCGATTAGTCCCTTGTTAGCTTCGAAATAAGATCTTTGAATTCAGACCATTCAGAGCAAAGTTCAGAACGCCTGCCTTCTTCGTAGTCCAGAAATTCGAATCCAGG
>CAZZZQ010000325.1:0-3746 GCA_964658405.1 uncultured Sphingomonas sp. | reverse complement strand
GCCGAGAAGGGCCCAGCTCCCGCCATCTTTCAGCCGTGATCCCTGCCAGACTCCCCGTTCTGCAACAACCTGGGGACGCTCTCCGGCTGCCAGGTCAGTCCCAATCACCGTGGTCTTTCCGACCCCGCCCGGCATTAGCTGCAGCATCTCGACGGGATCACCCATGTAGAGGTGAAATACCTCATCGGACTTCAGCATGTGCAGCTCGCTGAACGTGTCCGGCTCCAGCAGGTAGTAGATGGCAGTGCCGGTTTTGCGTGCGCCTTCATAACGGCCGTCTAGAAAGGAGGCGGCCGGCACACTCTCGGTCGCCTCGTACGTTCGAACAAACCATCCACCCTCACGCGGGTGCGGAGCCAGTCCCAGAACCTTCTTAATCTCTTCAGCCGTCATCGATCGCCTCTCAAGCTATGCTGTATTCAATCCGTTCATCTTAATCTCTGCGAGTTTGTCCGTGCCCATGCGTAGCCGTCTCGAACGACACTTCCGTTTTGCCGAACTTGGAACGACCTGGCGGACCGAGACACTTGCGGGATTTACGACCTTCATCACGATGGCGTACATCATCTTCGTCAACCCCGCGATCCTCTCACAGACTGGGATGCCGATCGCTGCCGTCACGGCTGCAACCTGCCTCTGCGCTGCGTTTGGATCGATCCTGATGGGAGCCGTGGCGAATTACCCGCTGGCACTTGCGCCGGGAATGGGCCTGAATGCCTACTTCACCTACACCGTGGTGAAGAAGATGGGGATTCCGTGGCAGGCGGCGCTGGGCGCGGTCTTCCTGTCGGGAGTCATCTTCCTCCTGCTCACCTTCAGCGGGATTCGGCAGCGGCTCGTCTCGGCGATCCCGCACCAACTCCATGCCGCGGTAGGTGGCGGCATCGGACTCTTCATTGCATTCATCGGCTTTCGTAACGCCGGGATCATCGTGCCGAGTCAGGCGACGGTTGTGACGCTGGGGAACGTTCGCGACCCGCAGACGGCGCTTGCGCTCTTCGGTCTGCTCCTGATTGCGGTCCTACAGGTGCTGAAGGTCCGGGCATCCATGTTGATCGGAGTGCTGGGAACGATGCTGCTGGGCATCCTGCTCCACCAGGTCCACTGGGATCCGACGCCGTTTCATCTCTCCGCGATCCGTGCGACAGCCTTCCATCTGGACATTCCGGCGGCGCTTCACATCGGCGGGTTTGAAATCGTCTTTGTCTTCCTCTTTGTCGATCTCTTCGACAATATTGGAACGCTGGTCGCGGTCACGCAGCGCGCGGGGCTGATTGCGCCGGACCACAGCATTCCGCGTCTCAACCGGATCTTCTTCGCGGACGCGACCGCGACCGTCGTCGGCTCACTGGCCGGGACGAGCACCGTGACGAGCTACGTAGAATCGGCGACCGGTGTTGAGGCCGGTGGAAGGACCGGTGTGACGGCGATCGTCACGGGCCTTCTCTTCTTCCTCGCGCTGTTTCTGGCGCCGCTGGTTGGAACCATCCCGGTGTTTGCAACGTCGCCTGCGCTGATCCTGGTTGGTGGGCTCATGATGACCGGGCTGGGGACGATTGAGTGGGATAAGCCGACGATCGCGATCCCGGCCTTCCTGACTGTATCGACCATCCCTTTGACCTGGTCGATCGCCGACGGCCTCAGCTTTGGACTGACGAGCTACGCCGCGCTGCAGCTACTTACCGGCCGGGCGAATCGCAAGGACTGGATGCTGTACCTGCTGGCAAGTCTGTTCCTGCTGCGCTTCCTATACCTCTCCCATAGCTGACGGGCAATCAATACTCAGGGCGCTTGAAGGACTGCAGGTGAGCAATTGCCTCGTCAGCCCGGGCGCGAAGTTGAACCAGCTCCTGTGGTGATTTCTTACGCAGGGTCGTGTAGGGCATCTGCAGGCGGAAATTGCTGCCGAGTACCTCCTGGTTGCGCTCGAGAAAGGTCCAGTAGAGCGCCGTAAACGGGCAGGAGTTCTCCCCGACAGAGCGCTTTGGGTCGTATTGGCAGTGGCCGCAGTAGTTCGACATGCGGTTGATATAGGCCGCCCCGGAGACATAGGGCTTCGTCGCAGTGAGCCCACCATCCGCATAGGTGGCCATGCCGAGGACGTTTGGTTCGACGACCCAGTCGTAGGCGTCGACGTAGGCAAACCAAAACCAGTCGGTGAGCTCGCGCGGAGAGAAGCCGCACAATGTCGCCAGGTTGGAGAGGATCATCAGGCGGGTGATGTGATGCGACCACCCTTCTTTAACGACCTGGTCGACTACGGTATCCATACAGTGCATGCCGGATTTCACGCCCCAATAGACCGCGGGAAGGGGAGTGGAGGCTCCCAGCGCGGAGGGAATAGCGCCGGCGTACGGGTCGGGCTCGGTCTTCTTCGGGGCATAGGCCTTCGCGGCTACTGGAGTTCGGTCAGGAGACGTTTCCTGCGGCAGCTTCCGGTCCTCCTGCGGGACATGAGCGGCAAGGAGCCGATAGCCGTCGGTCTGCTCGTGGATGTGTCGCATAAACTCGCGCCAGCCGAGGAGCTGACGAATGAATCCCTCTGCGCTGGCAAGGGGGATCAGGCCGGAGCTGGCGGCAGCTTCGACGTCGCGAATCAGATCGGCGGCAAGGAGCCGGCCCAGATTCAGGAGGACGGAGGTCTTGCTATGGAAGAGCTGCAACTCGTCGTCGCGCATCGCGTCTTCAAAGGGCCCGAAGTGGGGCAGGAGCTGCTCGAGCCCAAACTGCCAAAAGCGATCACAGTCCGCCTGTGTGGTGGGCAGGTCGAAGTGGTCGATACTGCCGAAGTGATGGGGATAGGTCTTCTCGACGAGATCGATCACCTCAAGAGTCAACGGGTCGGGAGGGAAGTCCGGAGGGATGGGAACGGGGATCTGACCTTTGTAAGGATTGCGATTGTCCGCGTCGTAAGAGAATTGGCCACCGATCGGCTTGGCGTTGTGCATGAGGATATTCCGCTCCTGCCGCATCCTGCGGTAGAAGCGATCCATCACATAGCTGCGCCCCGGCTTGTAAGCGCCGTAGACTGCTGTGAACTCTGCTGCTGTCGAGAGCCATGTGGTGTCGGGAACCTCGTTGAGCTGAAGTCCGTCGCGGACGGCCTGCGCGAGATCCAGCCGAAGCTCGCGCTCTGCTGGTTGCATGACGCTGATCGCAGGAAGCTTGAGCTGCCGTTGAACTTCGATAAGGCCCTTACCATGGGAGCCGTCGGTGAAGTGGTAGATGACCTTGACGCCGCGATTGGCCTGCTCTAATGCGAAGTGGCGCATATTCGAGATCAGGACGATTAGCTTTTTCTTGTGATACGGGCGCCGAAGTGCCTTCGCGGTCGACTCGACGATGACGATGCCGGTTTCGGCGGGGGGCTGCTCGGTCAGGGGACCGGTGCGGTCGGTGTAGCGATCGTAGGGGATGTAGATCCAGCGACGACTAGAGAGATCGGAAGGCTTGGGATGTGCCTGGTCAATCTGCTGGCGAAAGGTGGCCATCATCCCACTTTAGGCGTTCACGATGGCTGAGAGGTCCTCTGGAACGATCTCATTTGGCTGGCGTCGCATGTTATCGAAAGCTCTTTGACAGGGCTATGCAGACCAGAACGAAGCATTGAAAGGGGTGATACGGCTGATCAGGCAGGGGATAAGCTCTCCACGTTCCTGTTCGCTCAATGGCAACTAATTTTGTTGAGATATTGGAGGCGCGGGTCGGGATCGAACCGACGCATAAAGGTTTTGCAGACCTCTCCC
>CAZZZQ010000324.1:0-4865 GCA_964658405.1 uncultured Sphingomonas sp. | reverse complement strand
GCCATCGGCGGGCCTTCTGCTATTTGCGAGAGAAAAGATCGAGGGCGATAAAGACGAAGAAGACCACGGAGATGACGCCATTCAACGTGAAGAATGCCGCGTTCATCCGCTTCAGATCTCGCGGAGAGATGATGCTGTGCTCGTAGAGCAGCAGCAGACCCACGATCCCCAACCCCACCTCGGCCACCCATCCTAATCCAAACAGGTGAACGAACCAGATCAACAGCGCCATCATGCCGAGGTGCATCAGGCGAGCCATCCAGAAGGCCGTTTCCAGCCCGAACGACTGCGGAACGCTGTTCAGACCGACACGCCGGTCGTGCTCGAAGTCCTGACAAGCGTACAAAATGTCGAAGCCACCCACCCAAAGCAACACCGCGACCGTTAAGACGGCGATTCTTGGATCAAACGAGCCACGAACGCCAATCCAGGCCGCCGATGGTGCAATTCCAAGCGCAACGCCAAGCACAAGGTGCGACCAGCGCGTGATGCGCTTCATATAGCTGTAGGCGAGCACGACGCCAAGCGCGAGCGGTGCAAGCTCGAGTGTGAGCCGATTGAGCATCGCCGCACCGAGGAAGAAGATCAGCGCAGCGACGAGGACAAATCCCCCTACAAACCTGCCCCGTAGCGAGCCCGCGGGCAAGGCGCGCATTGCAGTCCTGGGATTCGCAGCATCGAGATCAGAGTCAACGAGCCGGTTGAACGCCATTGCCGCGGATCTTGCCGATACCATGCAGACGATAATCCAAAACAAGACTCGTAAAGACGGCCAGCCACCAGCCGCCAGCACCGCACCTGTCAGCGCAAACGGGAGCGCGAAGATTGAATGCTCCCACTTGATCATCTCCAGTGTTGCGACCGTATTCTTCCAGATGCTTGCCATTCTTCCATCGTAAATAGAAAGAGCCATGCAGGTGCACCCCGCATGGCTCTTTGAAGAAAGACATCGCTATCGATTCGGCGCGCCGCCAGCAACCTGAAGATTGTTCACGACCTTGAAGACACCAGAGACTCCATTAGCCCGGATGTTGGCGATATCCTTATCTCCCTGGTTATCCACCACGCCCGATAGCGTCACATTTCCGTTGACGACCGTGATGCGGATCGGCTTGGCCGGATCCATCGCGTACTTGTTCAGCTGCGGGGTTCCATAGATAGCCCTCGCCTCCGCCAGCCGGATCCGATCATCCATTGGCGAGACGGGTGCCACCTCGATGTCGTCCACAACATCCTTGACCCCGGGGAAGTTGGCCGCGAGGCTTAGCGCAGAGTCCTTATCCATTGGTCCGTAGGCCGTTCCGCCCAGGGTCACAACTCCGTCACGAACCCCGATCGTCAGCGCATTGAAGGTAGTCGTGCCGTAACCAACGCGATCATAGGCAATCTTTTCACCGAGTTTATTCCGGATCGTCTGGTCTTCCACAACGGGACCCGCGACCTGGATCATGTTATCGACACCTTTGACGTTCTTCCGGTGATGGACCTTCTTCTCTGCCTCTTCCTTATCGCTGTAGAGGTCCACCGAACCCGTGAGCGTGACAGCTCCATTCTGTACGGATGACTTCACATTTTTGAAGCGCTTATTGTCCAGCGCCTTGGTCACATCCGCCTGGATCTGGCTGTCCGCTCCACTCATCGTGGCCGCCGAGCCATCCTGGGCTCGCAGGCTCTGAAAGCTTCCAGAAGCTAGCATCAGCGTAAGAATCGCAGTGTTCAGGATCGTTTGGCCGCTTCGTCTCATCATCGCTCCACCTCTCCCCTCGAGCTCACAGCGAGCGCCTCATAGTAGCACCAGAGATGCCTTAGCGATATCGCTGTCGCAATTTATATACGATGCTGAACACGCCCGTCTCATCGCGGGTTACGACGATTGATTTGTCGTTGGTCAGGTTGTACTGCACCTGGATGAGCTGCTGTGCCGACTGGTTGACGTTCGTCGCAAAGGTAGCCGTAATCTGGCGGGAGATCTGCTGCGAGACCGTAATTCTCGCGGAAGAGTTCCCCAGCGTTCCGACAAATGCAGGATCGATCTTTACGCTTCCCACACCAAAGAGCTTTGAGACCCGGTTGCTGACGGTAGCATTTAGAGCTCCGCCAAGCAGCGAGCTTGTTGTCGGATCAGTGCCAGCCTGGACCTGCTGCTCCTGGTAGAGCTGCGCCTCTTCCTGGGTTCGACCAAGCGCCAGCAATGCGAAGACGTCAGCCTCACTCAACGGCGGTTCCGAACGATAGGTCGGCTTCAGGTTCGTCGAGGTACCGTGCAGTCCGACCGTTACGTCGTAGTTTTCGACCCGCGCCGTTGCATCGAGATCGATCACCGGGTCGATTCGCACGGGATTCGTGAAGTAGATATCGCCGCGCTGCAGCTGGTAGGTTGTGCCGGCAAAGGTCGCATTGCCGTCGGTGATCTGAATTCGACCGAGAACAGAAGGTTCAGCGACGGTTCCACGCACCGTAAGATCGACCGTACCGGCGAGCTTCGCATAGGAGTTCTGGAAGTCAAGCTGTGGCGAACTGGTGACCCTGACATCGAGCCGCACCTTGTTTGTAGGTGAACTCGGATCTGGCGGTGCACTGACCCCACCCGCCGACGAGAACGCAGCAAAGTCGACATCGGCACCCACTCCGAATCGAGTCAGCAGGACCTTGCCGCTAAGCAGAAGCTCATCCGGACCACCCTGCAGGCGCAGGCCGATATTTGCAGTAGCGCTCAAGCCGTAGAGCCGGACGCGAACGGCGTCGCCGGTCGCAGAAAGATCCGCATACAGACCGTTCTGGTAGGTCAGGAAACCGCCCAGCTTCAGCTGGCCGCCGCCCGTTGTCGCAACAAGATTTTGAACCTGCAGCCGATCTTCGTTGAAGACCAGCGTCCCGTTCATATTGCTGAGACCATTCGGAATCCCGTCCATGGCGATGTTCACGTTCTGGAACTCCACCTTGCCGGTCAGCGCGGGCTTCTTGACGTAACCAACCGCTCCGATGCTGAAGACAACTTTACCGCTGGAGATCAGGTCAGGATCAAAGGTATGGGCAAGAGCGATGCTCACGCTGCCGTTCGCATTCAGGTTGAGGGCGCCACCCTTTGGATCCGTCGCGCCGAGTACCTGCGCCGTTCCGCTCGCATGCAGATCAGTATCCTGACCCGTAATATGTAACTGCTCCAGGTTCGCAATCCCGTTCTTCAGGCTGATGCGCAGTGGCTCGGCAGCCTTCAGCTCAATCCCCTGCAGCTTCACATCGATATTGTCGAACTGTGCCTGACCACTGATTGCCTTAGGCGTCGCCAGTGGACCGGCGACCGTGATCACTCCGCCAATCATGGAGCTTGCCTTGATCGTGTTCGGAGAGAAGATGGCCAGCGGCTTCCCGATATCCAGCCCGGTCAGTGTCAGCTTCGCCTGGGTGTCATAGTTCCCCACCAGCTGCGTCTTTCCGGCAAGGGCAAGCTGTGCCCCGACCAGGGTCGAGTTAGCCGTGAAGGTCAGCACTGTGCCCTCGCTATGAAGGTCAGCGATCAGTTCACCGAGCGCGCTCCCGTTGTAGCTCACATTCGCGAGCCTGACGTTTGCCTTGAGCCCGGGCTCCGTAACCGTTCCATTAGCGTCCGCTACGATATTCAGGACGCCGTCAGCGTTGACTCCGGAGTGCTGCACGGATCGAAACTTCGAAAGCTGAAGGTTATTTCCTTCCACATGACCATGCAGCTTTTGAGAGGCCAGGTCGTATCCGCCGTTCCCCGTGATCTGCATGCCATGAAGCTTGACCGTGGCATTGCTCGCCTCGATATCCTGGCCCTGCACCGTAAGGTTCACCACAGCAGAATCAAACGGCTCGCCATAGGCGACACCGTTGACGAGCGAAACCTGCCCGCCGCCGGCAAGGTTCTTCAAGGTTCCCGCAGCATGCCCATTCACGGTAAGGATGCCAGTAACTGGAACCTGTTGCTGTCCGGCAAGGATGAGCACATCCGTCATCTGGGCATCGGCGAGTTGAAGCTTCGCGTCAACGGACATCTCGTTGTCCCAGACATACGAGACAACGCGATGTTTGACCACCTTCCGCGGTCGGGCGGTTCCCTGCACATTCAGCACGGCACTGCCACGCTTGATCGACGAAGATGCAACTGCAAGACCGGCCTGGGGAGAGAACTCCGCATCCGCGACAAGCGAATCAACCTGCACATCGGTTGTGCCCTGCTTGTACTCCAGCTGCGTCGCCTGCAGATGACCCTTCAGGTCGAGATTCGCGATCGCGCCACGCGCTGTACCGTTGAACTCGACACCGCCATGCAGCGCGATGGGGAGAGCGGCTACACCCTTCTTTCCGTTCGACGCGACCCCGAGGGTCTGCAGCAGCTGGTCATACTCTGAAAGATCACGCACCACTAGGTCTGCGTGAAGGTCCGTCAGAGAATCGCCGGCGTTTACACCGAGCACACCGCTTGCCGTCAGGTTTGACTGCGGTGTCTGGATGAAGAGCCGCTGAACCTGCACAACCTCCGTCTTGCCGCTGTAATGACCTAACACTTTTCCACTGACCGGAATATCGGAAAGGGCACCACGTCGCTTTACGCCGGTCGGCGAAAGCGTAAGGTCTGCGTCGACCACAACCGAATCGGCGATCTGCGTGGCGGGGCCGCCCCACTCTGCCTTGATTGGGCCCGAGATGGAGGTATCGAAGCCAAGATCACCCTGGTTCTTAGGGCCCGCAATATCAAGAATCGTTCGCAGTGGAATCTTCGTTGCCGTAGCGGTGAGATACGCGTGGGCCGCCTGCACGGGCGGAAGCTTAGTGGTCGTGGCCACGGGGCCTGAGCCAAGAGCGGTCGCTGTCTTGTTCGCGGTCGTCGCTGCGCCGGCCAC
>CAZZZQ010000323.1:0-4873 GCA_964658405.1 uncultured Sphingomonas sp. | reverse complement strand
AGTTCTCCCGCAGCCTGGTCGCAGTCCTCACAGCGATCGCCGCATTGCTGTTGCCGGTGGAGCATTGCAGCAGGGTAAGACCGGTGAGGCGCTGCAGCTTTCCGACAGGCTCCGTCGCGAAGTATTTCTCAAGCACGGGCATCGCAGTGGAGCACTGCTGCAGATCTGCCTGGCTGAAGCTGAGAAAGAGCTCCGCGCGAGGCGCCTGGGGATTGATCTTCAAGGCTTTTGTAAGAGCGTCGCTGGCTTCAGAGGCATGCCCCGAACCATAGAGGAGGACGCCCAGCCCAGTCCATGCCTGGCTATTTTGTGGGTCCTCGGCGATCATTGCCCGGTATTCGCGGATGGCTGCTGGGACATCCTGGTCGCGAAGTGCCTGCTCGGCACGGGTGGTCTGGTTCTGCAATGAGTTGGCTGGAAGTGGCTGCTGCGCGTTCGCTATCTGACGGAGACCCATCGTGCCAGACAATACGAGCAGTAGACCGAGCTTCATCATGAGCCTCTAAGCGGTTGATCGCGAGCGTGACACGGCTATCATACCGGCACGCAGAGCATCAGGGCGAGCGGCGACTGCAAAGAAGATGGGTGCCCGCGAAGCTCGCGAACACCCATGAGCCTTCCCTCCTGCTAGAAGAGGTATTTGAGTGCAAACTGCGTGATGCGTCCGTCGCGAGCCGATTGAATCTGACCGAATGTTCCATCTCCAACCGTGTTGTCGGGGTTGTAGAAGTTCGGGTGATTGAACAGATTGAACAGCTCACTCCGAAACTGCACCTTGCCGTGATCGAGGATCTGAAACTCCTTGAACAGGGACATGTCCACATTCACAAGGCTCGGCCCGTTGAGGAGATTGCGACCAGTGACACCAACGGTGCCTGGTGCCGCATTTTTGAAGGCCGCAGGGTTGAAGTAGGAGGTGACTCCACGATTCGCCGGGTTGATGCTCTGTCCTGCAACAAGGTCGGCTGTCTCACTTCCGACACCCGCTGCGGCCGAGTCAACTCCGGACCGTATGGAGTACGGAGCCCCCGTCTGCGCCGTGATTATGCCTTGATTCTGCCAGCCGTTGACCACGCTACCCATCAGGTAGTTTGACGTGCGCAGCTTTGGAAGCTGGTAGATATACGACGCTGCAAATCGATGCCGGACGTCGTTATCGGAAGGTCCATAGTCCTGCGCGAAGTTCTCAGGGTTACGGGGACCGTTGCCACCCTCCGCGGTGTACGACACGATGTCCAGATACTTCGCATAGACGTAGGAGGCAAGGACGCTGAAGCCGTGATCGAACCGATGATTGACCTGAAATTGCACGGAGTTGAAGTTTGAGTACCCGGTAGGTTCAATCATCTCAGTCGGACCATAGCATGGCCCGGTAGTCGCACTGCCCGTCGCAACCGGGCACCGAACCCCGCTTAGTCTTCGGCGATTAGACAGGACAGCATCACTATTGTTGTAAGCAATCGGATCGGTGATGGCCGATCCGGCAGGCGGTGTCTGGACAAAGGTAGAAAGAGGCGCGTAGTTGTACTCCCGCGAGATGAAGAGATGCGTCCCCTTGTTGCCGATGTAGGAGATGGTGAAGGTATAGTTCCTTCCGACCTGCTGATCGATCGAGAGGTTGTACTGCTGCGTGTAGCCCTCGTTGAAGTGCGGTGAGAAGACCGTCTCCGCAGCTTCTGTAGGCCATAGGAACGACGAGCGTTGCGCTGCAGTCCGGGGAATGGTGAACGGGAAGGGATTGACACGATTACTGTTCGTGAAGACGTTATTGCCGGTCAGACTTGGAGCGAGAGTATTCAGGCCGCTGACCGTTGAATTGGAGTCGAATGGCTGCGCGGTGGAGAAGCGGTTCCAGGCAATCAGGCGGGCCTGATCGTAAAAGATTCCATACGCGGCACGGATTGACGTCTTGCCATTCTTGAACGGATCGAAGTTCACCCCGATGCGCGGGGCAAAGTTCTTATAACGATTCGGGATGCCGGCACGCGGGCAGTTCTGGTCGCCGGTGCCGAGCGAACCACTCCCAACCGGTGGTCCCGGAAACGTAAGACCCGCGGGGGCCGTCGGATAGAAGGTCGACTTCGAGGCAAGCGACGGATCGAAGCAGATCTGATCGTTCAGATTATCGACCGGGGGAAGGAAAGGCTCCCAGCGGATGCCTGCGTCGATCGTTACAGTAGGCGTGATCTTATAGTTGTCCTGGGCAAAGACATCGACTCCGTTGTGACGCAGACGGCTCTGCACCTCGGTCTGCTGATTAAAGTTGTTTGGCAGACCGAGCAGAAGATCGACAAGAGCGTTGCCTGAGTACTGGCCATTAAAATTAAAACTCGGATCGGTCGCGTAGTCCTCGACTCGATTCGAAGCCTCCCGCCGGAAATCACCACCGAAGGTCATGGTGTGTCTGCCCTTGATAATGATCACGCTATCGGAGTACTGCCAGGTCTGTCGATTCTGAACAAACGCGCCGTCACCGCTTGCGCTGATCGAGCCGTTCACCGAGGTAAAGAGGTCGCTGATCACGCCGGGGGAAGAGCCCGAGATAGGACCGCCAAATACCTCCCATCCGACACCCTGCGTGGGTCCACGGTGATGAGCAACCCGTGTAAAGCCGAAGACAGCAGTGTTGATCAGGTTAGGGCTGAAGGTGTGCGTGTAATCGAGAGCGACGTTCTGATTGCGGAAGTACTTGAGATGGGGCCGGCCAGGAAGATTTCCGCCGCCGAGACCATTCGAGTTGTCCTGATTGTAGAAGTAGCGGCCAAAGGCGCTATCGTGGGTGCTGAAGGTCCGATCGATGCGGCCCAGATACTGGTCTTCGTTAAGATCATCCTGGTTGTTTGCGACCGGGCTGATGAAGGTGTAGCCACCGGTAGCGTTATTGGGCAGCGGCATCAGGGCCTTGATCAAGTTCAGACCGGTCGGATCAATTCTCCCAGCCGGGATGATGTTATTCGGAAAGGGCTTCCCAGTCGTGGGATCGACGGGCGTAGAGCCAGGCGTATTCTGATTGCCGAGCCCGGAGATGTTAGATACACCGCCGTTCAAGTCCGGTCGCTGCACCTGGGTCAATACGGAGCCGATCGTAAGCGTCTCATCCTTGCGTTGGCGTGTTCCCTGGTAGTACCCGAAGAAGAACATCTTATCCTTCTGAATCGGACCGCCAAAGAAGCCGCCAAACTGATTCAATTTGAACGAAGGCTTTTGACTGTTCGGAGTGTCGAAATAGTTATGCGAGTCGAGAACGGTATTGCGGAAGAACTCAAATAGGCCTCCATGGAAGGCGTTTCCTCCGGCGCGGCTCACGGTATTGATAAGTCCGCCTGAGTTGCGACCATACTGTGCAGTGAAGTTACTCGTCTGGATGCTGAACTCCTGCAAGGCATCCGGAGCAGGAAAAACAGGTGCAGTGGAGAGATAATTGTCCGTCATATCCACGCCATCCAGCAGGTAATAGTTGGAGCCAGGCCGGTTGCCGTTTACAACCACACCTTCATGCTGTCCTTGACCATGCGAAACATTGTTGTTGTCGACGGTGACGCCAGGCATGATGTATTGCAGTTGCAGTGGATCGCGGCCGTTCAGCGGCAGGTCCACGACACGCTGCTGGTCTACAACATGACTTACAGTTGCATCCACCAGGTTCACACCCTGCGGAGTCGATGAGACCTCAACGGTCTGACTGACAGCACCGACTGTCATCGATGCGCGAATCGTAACGTTCTGGTCGACATCGAGGATGATGCCACGTTGGACGTATGCCTGGAACCCGGCGCCTTCAACGCGAACCGAGTAAGTGCCAACACCCAGCGTCGGGAAGGTGAAGTTGCCTGAGGGATCCGAGACGTCGGTCCGAACCTCATTAGTGGCGTCATTGGTCAGCTTGACCGTAGCTCCCGGAATGGCCGAACCCGCCGGGTCAGTCACGGTGCCCACAATCCTACCCGTTGCAGCAGCATATCCAACCGTTGTGACCGATGCCATTGCGAGGATCAAAAGCATACCAATGGCTAGAAACTTACCGAGACGGATAACCATGTCGTGAACTCCCAAAGGACTACAAAGGTTGCTATCTGTCTCTAAGTAAGAGACTTGACGGTTATTGAGACTAGAAAACGTTTACCGCAACTTAATTGAGGCACTTTTTTGAAGCAAGCGAACAGTAGAGAATAGGGTCACATCGTGTCAAGCTAAATCTGGAAGAGACGCTGCAGAACAACGCTTCCATCTAGGTTCCGCGGTGGTGTAACCGAAACCTCCGTGCGCGCCTGAAGAGCTCCGCCTGCAATGCCCAACACTGCTGTTCCCACGAAGCTCACCCTTTCATACTGGCTTGTCTCGCCACAGCCCCGGAAGTAGCGGCGGCATGCCCGAGAGCACCGCCTTTGTGCGATGAACCCTGGCACGGTGAAGCACTCGCACCGCTCCCTCTTCGTACGATCCGTGGCATGGCTCGCTTCAGAGCACTTCTGTCGACAACTAGAACCAAACGGTGAGTCAAAACGATTTTTACGGGAGGTGTGACTTTCACCGCTACGCCGCTTGTCTGAGAGGTTGTGGCAGGACAACAGCCATTGTTCGAGCTGCCAAAAGTCTTACCGAAAATAATCTGACTTGACCAAGGAAGACCCAACCCGTGTTCCGCTCCTTACTGCGTTCCGCATTAACCTCTTCGCCAGCTTTAGCCCGTGCTCTTCCCGCGTTCGCCCTCTCTTTCAGTGCCGTATCTTTCATTGCGCTCTCCACGCTCGCTGTAAACGCTCAGGATCAGCCCCCGCGTGCGACCAACGGCCAGGCCACCACCGAGACCTACATCGCAGAGCCGCGGACCTACCTGCTCGGAGACTTCCATGGACAGCGCGAACGGCTCGCC
>CAZZZQ010000322.1:0-4876 GCA_964658405.1 uncultured Sphingomonas sp. | reverse complement strand
CGGGACGCATTGCTTCGGTAGACCTCGATCGCCTCATCCGGAAAGCGCGAAGGATCGCGCGAAGACTGCCGGAACATCTCGCCGATCCGCCGCGAGTGATCCGCTCCGAGCGCCGCCTCCGGCAGCCAGGGAATCTGGAAGAAAAACATGTACCAGGACAGTAGCAATTGGGGCGGTCTCACAATCTCGCGGAGAAAACAGGCCGGATGCGGCAGATTGCAGATGACCAGCCGACCAAGTAGATCCGGTCGCTGCATCGCCACCATCCATGCCAGCGCTGCTCCCCAGTCGTGGGCGATCAGCAGAACCTCGCTTGCGCCCGACGCCTCGATCAGTCCGACCACATCCGCGACCAGCACCTCCAGTGCGTAGGCTGCGACCCCCTGCGGCGAGTCCGTCCCGCCATAGCCGCGCAGGTTCGGTGCCCAGACACGGTAGCCCAGCCCGACCAGCAGCGGAAGCTGGTGCCGCCACGAGTATGCGTGCTCCGGGAATCCGTGCAGGCAGAGCGCCAGTCGATCGCCCTCACCCGCCGTCGCCACCTCGAACGAGATTCCGTTGGCCGCAACGCGGATAAAGTCCACACCCACCCAGGTCATCGTCCGCCACCCGCGGCTGCACCGGCCGGAGCGAGCACCGGAAAGGCTGTAATCCTCAGCTTCGCGGCGGCGTACGGGATCAGCTCAACCATGCTTCCCGGCTGGTCGCTGTGGACCGGGCTCTTCGGCAACGGCCCGGCGGAGCTCTCAAAGACGGTCCACCCTGGGAGCAGCCGACCTTCCACCGTCATCTCGACCGACGGCGTCCGCGCGCTGAACGGGACCGAGCCCATCGCCCGCTCGTGCACCGTGATGCTCTTCTCTGGCGCGTCCGGATCGAGCGCCAGCGCGTAGTTCCAGGGCGTATCCGACCGGAGCTGCCAGTCCGCTGACTGCTCACCGTGCTGCGCCAGCTTCTCCCAGCTCTGGTCCATCTTCAGCGAGAAGAGCAGCGGCCCGCGCTCAACTGCAGCCGAGTTGTTGTACCAGCGAGTGACGCGTGGCCGCATCGGGAGCGTAAGGGTGACACGATCGCCGTCCTTCCAGACCCGCCGGATCGCATGGAAGGAGCAGTCATCCGCCTTCCCCTCCAGCCGCCCGTTGAACTCGCCCCGCGAGCAGCTCGGCCTAATCTCCTGCGAGGCTTCTCCATTGATCGTCATGGCGGCGGTCTCCGTCCATCCCGGCAGCCGCAGGACCAGCGGAAACTCCGCAGACTGCGCCGTGTGGACGGTGAACCGGATCTCTCCGCGGAAGGGATACTCCGTCTCCTCCTCGATGCTGACATGCTGCACGGCCTTCCCCTTCGCCGGCAGGTCGATGCTCACGCGGCTCGGCGCATAGGCCATCGCCACCAGGCCTCCGTCGGGCGTCCCCATCCACAGGCTCTCGACAAACTTCGGCCAGCCCTGGTGCATGTTTGCCGTGCAGCACCCGAAGTGCGGCTCCAGTCCGAAGAGGTTCGCGTCCGGACCATTCGTGCTCCACTGGCGCTCCGCCCGGGTGCAGGCGATCTGGTTGGGTTGCTGGTCGTACTGGTGCGACCACATATCGTCCGAGATCGTCCCCGGCAGCGCGTTGAAGGCGATCCGCTCCAGCCGGTCGGCGAACCGCGCATCGCCCATCACGGCAAGGTTCTCCTCCCACGAGAACATGCTCTCGACCACCGTGCACAGCTCGACCCCCTGCGACGGATTGTCGCCGGAGAGATGCTCGTCACCCGAGTACATCCCGTTCGGCAGCAGGTGGTAGCGCTCCAGCTCGCCGATCTGCTCGTACACAGCAGCGCGGTCTTCACGGTCGCCAGTCATCAACCAGCTCAGCGGCGATGCCTTCAGGGCCATCGCATTATTGACGCCGTGCGCCTGCATCGCGCGCTCCGGATTGTTGTGCATCCCCTTGTCAAAGCCCAACGATTCACGCGTCTGCTTGCCCTTGAAGGGGAAGTCCTCGAAGCTCGCCTTCCAGTCGAAGCCCTGCGTGCGCAGCAGGTTGGCAAGCCGCAAAAGCGCTGGGTCGCCCGTCCGGTTATAGAGCCAGAGCACCGTCATGGCATTGTCCTGCCAGCGATACCGGCCCCAGCTCTCGAGCGGCCGCTTCGGCAACTCGCGCAACTCGAAGGCAAAGTACCGTGCCATCAGCGGCTCGACCCGCGGATCACCCGTAACTTCGGCGTACTGGGTCAGCACCTTCAGCATGACCATCCGCGGCCACCAGTCATCGTTGCTCTTCGGGCCGATCTGCCCGCCTGCCTGCTGGTGCTCGAGCGTCCAGTTCACCCATTGGCCGGCCTTCGCGATCAGCTTCGCATCCTTCAGCTCATAGGCCAGCGGCAGCAGGCCGTCGACGAAGTACGGCCCACGTTCCCACGCCTCGCCATCGCCACCGAGCCACGCGCTATTTGCTCCGACATCCGGCCAGAACTCGTCCAGATGCCCGGTCAGGCCTCCCGCCTGGATGCGAAGCTGATCGGCAAGCCACCCCCGCGGCTCGATCGCTCCCAGCGGCAGCGGATCGTAGGCGTTCGTCGCAAGCGGCGCGCGATTGGCCACGATCGTTCGCTGGCCGGCCTGCGCGTTCAACGTTCCACAGAGACCAGCCGCAACACCCAGCAGCGCAAACCCTCGTCGTACACAGCGTCGCGTCATCATCGTTCCTCACAGCCAGACGATGGTAGATCATCACGTGTAGCTCGTTCAGCAGGCGCGGCTTGCGAGCGCAAACGGGTCGCTCCTTTCCAGTCCATGAGCGAAGGGTTTACGCTGTGAGCGCGAGGTTCATCACGAATGCGGGCGTTGCTCCTTTCCGAATACAAGCATCTGGCAGTCACAGATCTACCAGCCCCACAGCCCGGACCCGATGAGGTGCTGATCGAAGTTGCCGCCTGCGGGATCTGCGGCAGCGACGTCCACGGCTTCGACGGAGCCTCCGGCCGGCGCATCCCACCCATCGTCATGGGCCATGAGGCCGCCGGAACCGTGGCGGCCGTCGGCTCTGACGTGACGGATTTCGCCATCGGCGACCGGGTCACCTTTGACTCGACCGTCTACTGCGGACGCTGTGACTTCTGCCGCCGCGGCGAGGTCAACCTCTGCGACGACCGCCAGGTGGTCGGCGTCTCCTGCGGCGACTACCGCCGCGCCGGGGCCTTCGCCGAGTTCGTCGCCGTCCCCGAACGCATCCTCTACCGGCTCCCCGACGGCCTGTCGTTTGCGAAGGCAGCCATGCTCGAAGCAGTCTCGGTCGCTCTCCATGGCGTCGCCGTCTCCGAGCTTGAGGGCGGCGAGACGGCGCTGGTCATCGGCGCCGGCATGATCGGTCTGCTCCTGCTGCAATCAGCAAAGGTCGCCGGCTGCTCCCGCGTCTTCGTTGCCGATATCGATGCCACGCGCCTCGCCCTCGCAAAGGAATCCGGGGCTGACGAGACGCTCCAGCTCTCGGGCGCTGAGTTGCAGGCGGCGATTCTGAAGCTCACCGGCGATCGTGGCGTCGACGTCGTCTTCGAGGCGGTCGGCCGCGATGAGACCGTCAACACCTCCATCGACTGCGTCCGCAAAGGCGGCAAGGTGACGCTGGTCGGACACATCGCCCGCGAGATCTCGCTGCCGCTGCAAAAAGTGGTCACGCGCCAGATCCGGCTGCAGGGCTCCTGCTCCTCCGCTGGGGAGTACACCGAAGCCATGGAGCTGATGACCGCCGGGAAGATCAACGTCGATCGACTGATCAGCGCCGTCGCCCCGCTCAGCGACGGGCCAGAATGGTTCGATCGGCTTTATGGCCGCGAGCCCAACCTGATGAAGGTCATCCTCGATCCGCGCTCGAGCGCCGGGGGGAACGCATGAGCAGCGAACTCTTCGACCTTACCGGGCAGACCGCCCTCGTTACAGGGGCCAGCCGCGGCCTCGGCCAGCACTTCGGGCGCGCCCTTGCCAAGGCAGGCGCCGACCTCATCGTCACCAGCCGCAAGCTCGCCGACCTCGAACCCTTCGTCGCCGATATCGAGGCGCTCGGCCGCAAGGCGACACCGCTCGAACTCGACGTTCGGGATCAGGGCAGCATCGAGCGCATGGCACTTGCCGCCGAAGCAGCCTGCGGGCAGATCCAGATCCTGATCAACAACGCCGGCTGCAACGTTCGCAAGCCCGCTCTAGAAGTGACCTGGGACGACTGGAACCTGATCCTCGACACCAATCTGCGCGGCAGCTTCTTCGTCGCCCAGCAGATCGCCAAACGCATGGTTCCGCATGGCTACGGCCGCATCGTGAACATCGGGTCGGTGACGAGCGTCATGGGCTACGCCGGCCTCGGTCCGTATGGTGCCAGCCGCGGAGGCATCCGCCAGCTCACCATGAGCCTCGCCGACGACTGGGGCAGGCATGGCATCACCGTCAACTGCCTCGCGCCCGGCTGGTTCCGGACCGATCAGAACAAGGTCATGTACGAGAGCAAGGAGTGGGTCGACTACCTGATCGAACGCATCCCGCTCAAGCGCCCAGGCCAGGTCCATGATCTCGACGGAGCCGTCGTCTTCCTCGCCTCTGAATCCAGCCGCTACATCACCGGGCAGACCCTGCTCGTCGATGGCGGCATCTCGACCGGCGCCATGCGCGCTACCGTCCAGCCACCCGCTCCGCCCACAGGACCATCCCGATGAAGCTTCTCCGCAGCCTCTGCTCCCTCGCCGTCTCGTCCGCGCTCCTCTTCTCCACACCTGCCCCGGCGCAGGGCTCCGGCGGACGCCTGAAGGTCTTCTTCATCGACGTGGAGGGCGGCCAATCCACCCTCTTCGTCACGCCTGCAGGCCAGTCGCTGCTGGTCGATACCGGCTGGCCCGGCCA
>CAZZZQ010000321.1:0-4886 GCA_964658405.1 uncultured Sphingomonas sp. | reverse complement strand
GTCTATATAAGGCCACCTCGCAACCAAAGCTCTACGAGGCGACCGGGCGTATCCAGGTTCGAACCGGCTCCTCGAACGAGTACCGGGTCAGCGCTGTGTCCAGTCTGGGCGGAGAGTCCGCAAATCGTCTCCAGACCGAGGTCAACATCCTCCAGAGCGACTCCCTGCTGGCGACGGTCGCACGCGAACTAAACCTGCCGAATGACCCTAACTTCTTTGGCAACAAGACCGGTGCACCCTCCCACTATTCGATGGATGACCCCGCCATACGGCAGGCAGCGGTCAGCAAGCTTCAGGCAGACCTGAAAGTTACTCTCGTTCTCAAGACCGACATCATCCGCATCAGCTACAGCAGCCTGAATGCGAAGCTCTCGGCAGACGTCGTCAACAAGCTCATCACCGACTACATTCAGCGCAGCTACGAGACGCGCTTTGCCTCCACGCAGCGGGTCTCACAGTGGCTTTCCGGCCAGCTCGACGATCTCAAGCAGCAGGTTGAGACCTCCGAAGAGCAGATGATCGACGTTCAGAAGCGGCTTGGAATCATCGGCCTCGACCCCACCCACAGCCAGATCACAGCGTCAGTGGACGATCTGTCGAGGGCGGCGGGACAGGCTCGAGTCGCTCGAATCCTTGCCGAGTCCCGTTACCGGACGCTGAATGGAATGGGATCCGATGCGGTCAATCCAAGTGACTCCTACAGCAACTCCGTGAGCTCGGGAATGGCCGGGACCCAGTCCTCCGCCAGCGGAACCGGCACATCGGCGCCTGCAGGTCAGACTCCGACTCCCGGGGTTACGCAGGGGAGCAACAGCGCCGAGGGCAGTGGATTCACCCAGGTCCAGTCCCTTCAGAACACGCGCGCTTCCCTTCAGGCTTCCTTCGCGCAGACGCAGGCGACACTCGGACCGAACCATCCGACCGTCAAAGCTCTCCGGGCCCAGATTACCGAGCTGGATAATCAGATTCAGCTTGAGCAGCACCGCATGGTTTTGGCCTCCCAGGAGGCCTACATGATCGCGCGCAACACGGAGAAGCAGACCTCGGCGACCCTTGAGACGGAGAAGAATAACGCCTATAAGCTCCGTGATGATCTCGTCGAATATACCCTTCGTCAGCGCGAGTATGAGTCGAACCGCCTGCTCTACGACGGACTGCGTCAGCGTCTCCGGACCGCGGGCGTTCAGGCCGGCCTGGAGTCGCTCGAGATCGATATCGTCGACCAGGCTACACCGCCCTCAAGCCCGACCCTTCAGCCGAAATCAACGACCGTGATCATCTCCGTCCTCTTCAGCCTGATCGCGGGAATCGCCCTCGCCTTCCTGCTCGAAAGCCTCGACACCGGCCTGCGAAGCATCGCAGAGATCGAATCACTGACGCAGCTGCCGTCCCTCGCGATCATTCCCCGCGCAAAGAAGTCGGTCTCAGACGGCACGGAGGCACTCAGCCCGGCACAGCGAAACATCAGCGTCCTCATGCAGCCGAAGTCACAGTTTGCTGAGGCGATTCGATCCCTGCGGACGTCTCTCCTGCTTTCAACGGCCGGTCACCCTCCGAAGTACATCGTCTTCACCAGCGCTACCCCCTCCGAAGGTAAGACCACGACGGCTTCAAACTTCACCTGCGTGCTCGCCCAGCGAGATACAAGCGTTCTTCTCATTGACGCCGACCTTCGACGCCCCAACGTCCACCACCGCTTTGGCCTGAATGGGAAGGTCGGCGTGACCACGCTCTTGACCGGGAGCACCCTGCTCGAAAACACTGTGCAGCGGGTGCCTGAAGTCCCCAATCTTCACATCCTCCCCAGCGGCCCCGTTCCGCCGTTCCCCACCGAGATGCTGACCTCACAGGCGATGGACGATCTGCTCGAGCAGTGCGGAAAACTCTACACGCATGTCGTGATTGACTCGCCCCCGATCCTGTCGGTCACCGACGGAATCCTGCTCGCTCGAAAGGCTGATGCAGTCGCTCTGGTCATCCGTCACGGCAAGTCGAGCAAGCACATCGTCCGGCGCGCCCGCGATCTCCTCCTTCGCGCCGGTGCTCCGCTCGCGGGTATCGTGCTCAATGCCGTTGATCTGAATGCCCCCGAATACTATGGCTACTATGGCTACTCCGGCTACTCGTACTCAAGCATCGACTCCGACAGCTGGGAGGCCCAGTCCGGCTCCAGTGGCTCAACCAAGAAAGGGAGCTGATCGATGGGCGCGATGAATACGCACGGATTCACTCTGAAGACCACCCTGCACCCCGGCAAAAAAGTCGTGACGGGCCTCTTTCTTTTACTTCTCTGGGCACCGTTCCGTCCCGCACAGGGCCAGTTCAGCGGACCGTCCCTCGGAGCTGGAACCCCGGTCAACGCACCAATGACGCCGACCACTGACCCGGCGATCCTCTACCCGGCAGACCGCGCTCTTCAGATCGGCGTCGGCGATTCACTCACGGTCCACCTCTTCGGAGTACCTGAGTTCTCCAATCCGGAACGTGTTGGCCTCGACGGCGCCATTCCTGTCCCGCTGATCAGCCCTGTGCCCGTCCTGGGACTGACCCCTTTCCAGGCTTCGCAGGCGATCGCTGCCGCCCTCAAGAACGGTGGCATGTACCAGGATCCGCAGGTCACTGTTCAGGTCGGCGACTCGCCGAACCAGGTCGTCACCGTCAGTGGAGAGATGCACGGCGTCATCCCGGTCGTAGGCCGTCGCAGCCTGCTCAGCGTTCTTTCTGCCGCCGGCCAGTACCCACCCACCGGGAGTCACACCATCATCATTAACCGGCCGGGCCTCGATCAGCCAATCGTGATCGACCTCGGAACGGATCCCTCGAAGAGCGCTCGTGCGGATGTGCCGGTCTTCCCTCGGGACACGGTTGTGGTTCCCAAGGTAGGCGTGGTCTACATGCTCGGAGCCTTCAAGAGTCAGACAGCAATACCGCTCCAGCAGAACTCTCCCCTTACTCTCATGCAGGCGACCTCCCTTACCGGCGGCATCTCGTTTGAGGGCAAGTATTCCGACCTGCGAATCATTCGAACCATTGGTTTCGAACGCAAAGTGGTCAATCTGGACCTGATGAAGGTGATGAAGGGAAAATCCGCCGATCCGGTCCTTCAGGCGGATGACATTGTCTTCCTCCCGACGAACGCCCTCAAGGCGTCGCTGATCAATGGTGGCTTTGGTGCTGCCTCCAACCTTGCATCACTCCTGCTTATCGCGTTCCAGAATCGATAAGCGCTGGTTGTAAGTACGCTGCAGCTGCGATGCCATTTACCGAGAGCGGGAGCTTAGAATCCGATGTCCTCCACACAGCCTGTGGCCCGAAGCGTCGTACGCCTCGCCTACCTGGTGAGCCACCCGATCCAGTATCAAGCTCCTCTCCTGCGAAGGATTGCCCAGGATCCTCAGATCGATCTCACCGTCTTCTTCGGGTCTGATTTCTCGGTTCGGAACTATCAGGACGAGGGCTTCGGGGTCGCCGTCGAATGGGATGTTCCACTACTCGACGGCTACAAGTACGAGTTCCTGCCCAACCTCAGAGATACTCTGACCGTCAGCGTTACGAGCCCGATCAGCCACGGCATCTTCAGCCGGCTGCGCGGGCGCAATGGCGAGCCGCCCTTTGATGTTCTCTGGGTACATGGCTATGCAAGCGTCAATTCGATGCAGGGAATCCTCGCGGCGAATGCACTTGGGATTCCTGTCCTTCTTCGGGCAGACATCTGGCTTCGCGACCGCGCGCGCAGCGCAGTCAAGCTGAAGGCCAAGGCACTCTTCTTCGAGGTTTTGAAGCGGCTGGTCGATGCGACCCTGCCGGTCGGCACTCTGAACTCAGACTATTGGAGCCACTACCTCGGCGCAGACTTCCCGCAGTTCCTGATGCCGTATGCAGTCGACAATCAGTACTTCCAGCAACGCAGCCTTGAGGCTGTGGCTGGCCGCGGCGCCCTGCTCGCTGAGCTGAATCTCGAGCCATCCCGTCCGGTCATCCTCTTCGCCTCCAAACTACAGTACCGCAAGCACTGTGACGACCTGATCGAAGCGTACTGCAGACTCTCTCCGGCGCCCGGGGTCGAGCCCGTTCCCTACCTCCTGATCGTGGGCGATGGTGAGGCAAGGGCCGAACTCGAAGCGCAGGCCGCGGCCTCCGGCTTCGGCAGTATTCGCTTCTGTGGCTTCCGAAATCAATCCGAGCTCCCACGTTTCTTCGATCTGTCCAGCGTCTTCGTCCTACCCTCGCGGCATGAACCGTGGGGTCTCATCGTCAATGAAGTCATGAACGCCGGGCGGGCCATCATTATCTCGGACGACGTCGGCTGCCAACCCGACCTTCTGACGGATGGCGTCGAAGGAGCGATCTTTCCCGTTCGTGATGTAGACGCCCTCACCGACGCCCTCAGGCGCGTGCTCGACAAGCCCGACACGGCAACCGAGATGGGCCAGCGTGCGCTCGAGCGAATCACTGGGTGGAGCTTTGAAGAGAATGTGGTTGCCCTCAAGCGTGCCCTCGCTTCCGTCACCGGGAAGATCTAGGCCCAGGACCTCTCATGCGACTCCTTCACATCGTCGGAACGATCGACCCCAAGGCTGGCGGCGTCTCCGAGGCTATCCGTGCGCTGCTTGAGTACAGCCCGGCCGGTTACGAACATGAGATCGTCTCGATCGACGACCCGGCTGCTCCGTTCCTGGCGGAGACTCCGGTCCCGACCCATGCCTTTGGCCCGGCCACGTCAACCTTCGCCTATAGCGCAAGGCTGCTCCCCTGGCTCAAGGAGAATCGCGGCCGTTACGACGGAGTCTTCGTCCACGGTCTCTGGGTCTACTGCGGAATCGCCGCCTGGCAGGCGTTCAAGGGCCACGTCCCCTATGTCGTCTTTCCACACGGCATGCTCGACC
>CAZZZQ010000320.1:0-4907 GCA_964658405.1 uncultured Sphingomonas sp. | reverse complement strand
AGGACCTCGCCCTCGCGACCCTTGTCGGCGACCAGCAGCATGCGCTCCTGCGACTCCGACAACATGATCTCGTAGCTCGACATGCCGGTCTCACGCTGCGGCACCAGGTCAAGCTCAATGGTCAGGCCGAGCTCTCCGCGCGCGCCCATCTCGCAGGTGGAACAGGTAAGTCCGGCCGCGCCCATATCCTGAATTCCAAGGACTGCGCCCGTAGCCATCGCCTCGAGGCAGGCCTCAAGCAACAGCTTTTCGAGGAAGGGGTCGCCCATCTGGACGTTAGGCCGCTTCTGCTCGGAGCCCTCGGTAAACTCCTCCGAAGCCATGGTGGCGCCGTGGATTCCGTCGCGGCCTGTCTTTGCGCCGACGTAGATCACGGGATTGCCGACGCCGGTCGCCTTGGCGTAGAAGATCTCGTCGATTCGGACCAGCCCGAGTGCAAACGCATTCAGCAGCGGATTACCGGAGTAGCACGGTTCAAAGCGCGTCTCGCCGCCGAGGTTTGGAACGCCGAAGCAGTTGCCATAGCCGGCAACGCCCGCGACTACACCGTTGACGACGGCGTGGTTTCTGCGGCGCAGCTGCGCGTCTTTTTCCTCTTCGTCGAGCGGACCGAAGCGGAGCGAATCCATCACGGCCAGCGGTCGCGCGTTCATCGTGAAGATGTCGCGCAGGATGCCGCCAACGCCGGTCGCCGCGCCCTGGTAGGGCTCGATGTAGCTGGGATGATTATGGGATTCGATCTTGAAGGCGCAGGCCCAGCCATCACCGACGTCGATGATGCCGGCGTTCTCGCCGGGGCCCTGGACCACCAGCGGCGACTTGGTCGGAAGCCGCTTCAGGTGCACGCGGGAGCTCTTGTAGGAGCAGTGCTCGGACCACATCACCGAGAAGATTCCAAGCTCGGTCAGAGAGGGCGTACGACCAAGGGCCGCTTCGACCCGTGTGTACTCATCCGGTGTGATGCTGTGCTGCTTGAGCAGCGCCGGAGTAATGGAGGCGGGGGTCGGGATCTGGCTGGAAGGCTGAACTTGCTGGGGCATGGCTCGCTGTAACGATTGTCGCACGTCACTCGCCGAGCCCGTATGTGCTTAAACGATCATCCTAGCGCATCCAGAGTATGCAAACGAGGCCGCTACTGCCCCGTGCTTCCGAAGCCGCCGGAACCCCTTGGTGCTTCAACAAGTTCGTCGACCTCCTCGAAGATGGCCTCGTAGCGCCGTACCAGTCGAAGCTGCGCGATCCTGTCCCCGACGGCGATCGATTTCGCCTCCGCGCCAAGATTGGTCAGGACCACCTTCAATTCGCCGCGATAGCCCGGGTCGATCACGCCGGCGAGCGTCGTCAGCCCGCGCACCGCCAGGCCGGAGCGATCCTCGACCAGCGCACCGTACTCGGACGGCAGCTCAAGCGCGATTCCGGTCGGGACTGGAAGGGTCTGGCCGGGTGCAAGCCGGGCCTCCTCCGACGCGTAGAGGTCCGCCGCAAGGTCGCCCCAGGCACCGGTATGGGCGTATTTGGGGAGCTGCGCGGAGGGGTAGAGCTTGAGGACCTTGATTCGGAGCATGAGAAGCCCTTTCCGGCGCTTCGGCCGTTCCTCCATTCTGACTCACAGCGCTCAAGCCCGAATCGTCCGTGAAGATCATTGACCCTGCGGCTCAGCCACGGTACACTTACAGAGCTTGGCGTTGCAGCTCAATCTCTGGCTGCAGGGCCGGTTAGTTCAGACGGCGATCGGGACCATCCCCTGAGATCGCAATCGTTTTGAAGGATCCGGTGCGAGACTCTCGCCCCCAATGCGACACAATTTTATGAAGGAAGCGGTTTGCGCAGTCCGGATACAAGTCCGGCGCGTCACCCTTGAGGGTTTTGAGTTATGTACGCAGTGATCCGGACCGGCGGTAAGCAGTATCGCGTGGCACCAGGCGACAAGTTGAAGATTGAGACCGCAGCTCACGAGAACGGCAACTTCGAGTTCTCAGACGTCATCGCAGTCAGCGGCGACGAGGGCACGTTCGAGCAGGAGCTCACCGGAGCGAAGGTTCTCGCATCCATCGTCGGCGAAGGCCGCGGCGACAAGATCCTTGTCTTCAAGCTGAAGCGCAAGAAGCAGTACAAGAAGATGCAGGGTCACCGTCAGAACTTCGTTGAAGTCAAGATCAACGAGATCCTGGTGAACGGCAAGAGCTTCAAGGCCTAGTCTTCGGCCATACGAGTTTTGATGTACAACTTTCAGCCGCCCACGGCGGTGCAGATGAGGCACAGTAATGGCACATAAAAAAGGTCTAGGTTCTTCTAAAAACGGTCGCGACTCGAACGCCCAGCGCCTTGGCGTCAAGGTATTCGGCGGCCAGGTCATCCTCGGCGGCGGCATCATCGTCCGTCAGCGTGGAACACCGCTCAAGCCCGGCGCGAACGTCGGTCGCGGCAAGGACGATACCCTCTTCGCAAAGATCAGCGGCGTTGTCCGCTTCCAGGATCGTGGCCAGAAGGGCCGCTTCGTTCTGGTCGATCCGGCCGAAGTCACCTCCGTTCCCGTATAGCTCTTCTGCTCAAAGGAGACGCCCTGCTCAGGCAGGGCTTTTCTGCGTTGGAACGCAGTCTGGCCAATAGACTTCAGGGCCGTTCGGGTCCGCTACGCCTGGGCGACGCTGACGTTCAGATCGACCACAGCTCCATGTTCGCCGCCCGACACGGCTGCAATCAGCTCCTTGGTCGAATGATTCAGCTGGGCAGTCGCATCCGCACGCTCTGAGTTACCAGCGGCGGGGATGTGCCGAGCCTGAAAGCACTGGCGACACAGTACCGGCCGGCCCTGCGTCGGCTTGAACGGGACCGTCGTCTCCACCTTGCATGCCGAGCACTCTGTGCGCGTTTCAGTGCGCAGCAGGACGTTCGACGGCCCTCCGCCGGGTCGCGCGGCAGTTCCTGCGCGTTTAACCTTGCAGGGTTTGCAGCGCTTTGGGTCATTCTTGAATTGTTTGTCGAAGAAAAAGAGCTGCTCGCCCGCGGTGAAGATGAACTCGCCGCCACAGTCGTTACACGTCAGAAGCCGGTCCAGAAATTCCATATCGCTTCTCCATCCCAGGGGAAAGAAGATAAAAGCGTGCGTAGCGGGTCAAGTCGCTCCGGGAGCGATTGCCCTCTTCGTGGTAACACTTCGGGGCCCGATTCAAAAGGTGCTTGTGCAGTTGGAGCGCCGGCGATCAGATCGATGCGGCGATAATGCTGTCTTCGTGAACCTGAAAAGTTGTTCACCGAAGTATGAAAGGAAGCCGTCGATGCCTACTGACACGGACGGCCTCCCGGTACTGAAGAGCGGATTAGTCCTGCTCTTTGCGAATCTTCTTACGATTGCGCTTGCGCGCTAACGCTTCCTTCACTCGCTTCTTCTCACCTGGTTTCAGATAAAAAGAGTGGCGCTTG
Organism: uncultured Sphingomonas sp.; assembly: GCA_964658405.1. Lineage (GTDB taxonomy): Bacteria > Acidobacteriota > Terriglobia > Terriglobales > Acidobacteriaceae > Edaphobacter. The sequence goes on along the minus strand of CAZZZQ010000320.1, from coordinate 1,484 downwards.
ACTTCCTTGATAATGTCTTCGGTCTGCACTTTACGCTTGAAGCGACGCAGGGCATTCTCAAGGGGTTCGCCTTCTTGAACTCGAACCTCTGCCAAAAGAAATACACCTCCAACCAGTCCCAATCGGGATTGCTTAAGCATACGCCGAAGCGGGCGGTATGATACACAAAGTTTCCTGAAAATTTTGGGGAATGTTGCCGATAGACTACTGAAAACAAACGCCTCAGTCCTTCGTAATCAATCAGTACCCAAGGCGCGGAATGAGAGACTCTTAGTGATTCGTCCTTTTAAGGGAACCCTGCCGACCGTCGGTGCCGGCTGCTACATCGACCCCTCCGCGCAAGTTATTGGCGACGTTACACTTGGCGACTACGCAAGCGTCTGGATGAACGCCGTCATCCGGGGCGACGTCAACGCCATCCGGATCGGCGCCCGCAGCAACGTGCAGGACTGTGCAGTGCTCCACGGCATGCGCAACCTCTATCCCGTCATCATCGGCGAGATGGTCACGATCGGCCATAACGCCACCGTGCACGGTTGCGTCCTCGAAGACGCGGTGCTGGTCGGGATCGGCGCGACCATTCTGAACAACGCACAGATCGGGGAGGGTTCGATCATCGCCGCCGGCGCCGTCATCCCGGAGCACACCATCATCCCGCCCCGCTCGCTCGTTGCCGGCGTCCCCGGAAAGATTCGGCGAACGGTGGACGATGAGGACTACGAGATGATCCTCAACTACGCCAGGAACTACCTCGACTACACCCAGATCTACCTCGCCGAACAGGATCTCTAAGCGGACCGCCCATGGCACTCGCCAGATTTGCGCCCTGGCGCCACGGATTACAAAGGTCTCGTAGCCAGCGCCACTCGCGGAATCCCCTGCAGATCATCGACAAATCTGACCCCGGTCCATCCGCTGAGCAGCATGCTGATCGCCTCCCGCTGGCCGTGGCCGATCTCGAGCGCCAGTAGCCCCCCCGGTTCAAGCGCCGCATGGGCCTGCGGGATAAGCCGCTCGTAGACCTCCATGCCATCGTCGCCCGCGAAGAGCGCCAGTACCGGCTCGTGCTCCCGAACCTGCGGGTGCAGCGAAGGCCGGTCCGTCTCAGGGATATACGGCGGATTGCTCACAATCGCGTCAAAGCGCCGGTCTTCCAAGGCCTCCAGCAGATCAGACTCGACGAACGAGATGCGCCCCAGCAGATCGTGGCGCTGCGCATTTCCACGCGCAACCGCAAGCGCGGCCGGCGACAGATCGACCGCCGTAAGCACTGCCTTGGGAAGGTTCGCAGCAAGGGCGATCGCAATCGCGCCGGAGCCGGTTCCCACGTCGAGAATTCGCACCGGACGATCGCCTGGCAGCAGGCCAAGCACGGCTTCGACCAGGTGCTCCGTCTCCGGGCGCGGGATGAGCACGGCCGGCGTGACCCGAAGCGGCAGTCCGAAGAACTCCTGCTGGCCGACGATATACTGGACCGGCTCACT
>CAZZZQ010000319.1:0-4915 GCA_964658405.1 uncultured Sphingomonas sp. | reverse complement strand
CGAGGGCGAGGTCCTGGCGGTCTTCGAGAAGTGGGGTCTCGACGCAAGCATTGTCGGCATCGTCACCGCCGACGACACCATGCGCGTCACGCACCACGGCGAACTGGTCTGCGAAATTCCAAACAAGGCACTTACGGACGATGCACCCGTCTATCATCGGCCGGTTGGAGTCTGGAAGACCCCGGTTCCGAGCGATGCTTCGCCGGAGATCCTGGCTTCACTGCAGCAGCCGAGCGACTACACCGCTGACCTCAAGAAGCTGCTGGCCGGCGCGAATATCTGCAGCAAGCGCTGGGTCTTCGAGCAGTACGATTCGATGGTCCAGACCAATACGGTACAGGGCCCGGGTGGTGAGGCCGGCGTGATGCGGATTAAGGGAACGAGCAAGTCGCACACTCCTGCAAGCCATCAGTCCGAGAGTGTCCTTGAGAGGATTGCTGAGCTTGTGGCAGAGTCCACACCACGCGGTGAAGCTGCGATGGAGACCTCGTTTGCGGCGATCCGGGGTGACCGTGGCCTCGCCATGGCGCTGGCCGGGAACGGTCGCTGGACCTACCTCGAACCCAAGCTCGGAGCGATGCACGCCGTCGCCGAGGCGGCCCGCAAGGTCGCCTGCACCGGTGCGAAGCCGGTAGCCGCGACCAACTGCCTGAACTTCGGCAACCCGGAGAAGCCGGAGATCATGGCGCAGCTTTCAGGCGCGATCGACGGTATCGCCGAGGCCTGCACGGCGCTCGGAACCCCGGTGACCGGCGGCAACGTCAGCCTCTACAACGAGACGCGCGGCGAAGGGATCTACCCGACCCCCGTGATCGGAATCGTCGGAATCATCGAGGACGTCCACAAGGCTGTCCCGGCAGGCTTTCAGGCAGCAGGCGACGTCGTCCTCTTCCTCTCCGCCTTCTCGGGCAAAGGCCGCACGGTGATGCCGGAGTTCGGCTCGACCGCCTATGCCAAGAGCATCGAAGGCGCCCTCTGGGGCGTTCCGCCGGGGCTCATCCTCTCCGAAGAGGCGGCCCTGCAGAAGGCGCTCGTCGCCCTGGCCGAGAAGGGCCTGCTCCACTCCGCTTCCGACATCTCGGACGGTGGCGCAGCGGTCACGCTTGCGAAGGCCTGCTTCCCGCATAACTTCGGCGTGAAGATCTCCATGGATCTGAAGTCGGACGAAGCCTTTGCCATCAAGGAGCGGCTTTTCAGTGAGATCGCCTCCTCCGTCATCGCGACGGCATCGCCGAAGAATGTTGCCGAGATTCAGGCAGCGCTCGCTGATTTCCCAGGGGTCTACGCCGCGCCGCTTGGCGAGGTAACCCGCGGCAACTACAGCATCGTGATCAACCAGAAGACGATCATCGATGAACCCATTGAAGCTTTAAAGAATGACTGGACGATCGCGCTTGAATCCCAGCTTGCTGCGGAGGTGCTGGTTTGATCGAGGAATTGACGCTGCCTTTGACTCCTGACGTAGAGAACGACCTGATTGACGACGTAGACGACGAGAACCCGTTCGACAAACTCCGCGAAGAGTGCGGCGTGATGGCCGTCTACAACCACGCGGATGCCGCACGGATGACCTACTGGGGGCTCTACTCGCTGCAGCATCGCGGGCAGGAGTCGGCCGGAATTGCATCTGCCGATGGCACCGAGGTCAACGACATCAAGGGCATGGGCCTGGTCTCCGAGATCTTTACGGACGACGTTCTAGCGAAGCTGCCCGGCCACATGGCCATCGGGCACACGCGCTACTCGACCACCGGCGACTCGGCGCTGCTTAACGCGCAGCCAATCTCCGTCGAATCGACCAAGGGTCTTATCGCCATCGCGCACAACGGCAACCTGATCAACCTCGGCACCGCCAAGGAGCGTCTCGAGCGCGATGGCGCGATCTTCCAGACCACGTCAGACTCTGAGATCATCATCCAGCTCATCGCGCACTGCTCGAAGAACACCCTGATCGACTGCATGGCTGACGCGCTGCAGCAGGTCGACGGCGCCTTCTCGATCGTCATGATGACGCGCAACCGCATCTTCGCCGCACGCGATCCGCATGGCTTCCGCCCGCTCTCGATGGGCCGGATCGAAGGCAAGGACGGCGCGCCGGATACCTTTGTCTTCGCCTCCGAGACCTGCGCCTTCGACCTGCTGCATGCGAAGTACGAGCGCGACGTCAAGCCGGGCGAGCTCATCATGGTGTCCGAGGATGGCGTGACCAGCCGTTACTTCGATACGAAGCAGGAGCAGTCCAGCTGCGTCTTCGAGCATGTCTACTTTGCCCGCCCCGACTCCAGAATCTTCGGCCGCTGGGTCCAGCAAAGCCGCGAGGAGATGGGCCGGCAGCTTGCCCGCGAGTCGGGCGTTCCCGCCGACCTGATCGTTCCCGTTCCGGACTCCGGCGTCACCGCGGCGATCGGCTATGCCGCTGAGTCGGGCATCCCGTTCAACTTCGGCCTGATCCGCAACCACTATGTAGGCCGGACGTTTATCCAGCCTGAGCAGCGCGTTCGCGACTTCGGCGTTCGCATGAAGCTGAACCCCGTCCGCAGCTTGCTCGAGGGCAAGAGGGTCATCCTCATCGACGACTCGATCATTCGCGGCACCACCTCGCGCAAGATCGTCCGCATGGTGCGCGCCGCTGGTGCAGCCGAGGTGCATATGCGCATCTCGTGTCCGCCGACGATCTCACCCTGCTTCTACGGGGTCGATACACCGTCGAAGAAGGACCTGATCGCCGCGAACAAGAGCGTGTCTGAGATCTGCGACTTTATTGAGGCGGACTCGCTGGCGTACCTCTCGCTGATTGGCCTGACGCACTCCTGCACGAAGGGTGAGACGCAGGAGGGCCTGTCGCCGGCCAGCTTCTGCACGGCCTGCTACACGGGCAACTATCCCACGGACTGGGTCGATGTCTCGGAGATCCTGCCAGCACTAGCCGTCTAGCAACACCGGTCGAACACTCCACGAAGTGGCGCCCGCCCGGCGCAAGCGCACACTGGCTTTGATCAGTGGTGCAGAGCGTTTGGACAGGCAAGCTCTCCCCAGGGCTATCGAAGGCCGGCTTGGTCATCGAATCCTGATCCAACAGGAATCGTTCCCTGGCCAAGTTCCGTAAAGCCGATCCGCCATTGAAGCTGACAGGGGTCCTGCTGCAGGCCTCCCGCGGATCGTCACAGGCCTTGCGAGACAACTAGGCCTTCGGCCGATGCGGGAAGAGCAGAGCTACCTGGAGCCGCATGCTCCAGGATGACGCCCCGGGTGGGTGCACCGCATTGCCGTAGAGGTTGACGCCGACGCTTACCGGTTGGTATCCCATGCGCGTGACCCGCCCGATACCAGCTCCGAACGGGAGAGTCCACCGGCCGCCGGCCGTGGTGTCGCCTCCGTTTGCGGCGTCTCCGGCGGCCTGATTATGCCAGTTTGCGGTGACGACAGGGCCGGTGTTCACGTTCCAACCTTTCTTCAGGTTGTAGGTGACGAAGTATTGCAGGGTCATCTGGTTGACCGACGGGCGGTGCGAAGAGCCGGCGACCGACCAGGCGTTGTTCGCAAGAAACCCGACCGTCCAGTGACCTGGCTGCATGAGCGCAACGACGGATGGGCCGAAGCTGAGCTTCCCCTGTCCGAGAACCTTGCTGGTCGCGGTGGGGAAGACCATCGTAGGACCGATGCCGTAGATGAGTTTGCCGGGGTGAGCAGGCGAGAGAAAGAAGGTCGGGTTCATATCGCCAAAGCCGAACTGTCCGCCGGTGGCCTGGGCGGAGACAGGTTGCCAGACGAAGGGCTGAATGACGCGCGTAATCAGTATCCAGTTCTCGCTGAGGGGCTTCGGAATGACGGGCTGGATGTTGAAGACGTCCTGCGTCCGGTTGTAGGGTCCCACGGCAAAGTTCGAGTTGTTCTGTAGTGGAACGCTGATCAGGCTGGCAACAGGGTTCTGCGTGGCCTTCGCCAGCGCCGCGGCCTCGCTTGTGGCGGCAGACTTCAGCTCCTGTGCGGGAAGGAGGGCTCCAGACAGGAGGAAGCTCCCGACTGTGAGCAGCTGAATCGTCGATGCCATCCTGAACGAACGAGCGATCTGCATGACGGACTCTCCGAGACTGAAGCAGGCTTGAACAAGCCTAGCCGCAGGCGACCGGAGAGAGAGCTGTCACTTGTGGCAGTGAGGGAGGGGGTTAGTCAGGAGCGTTGGCGCTCGCGATGCGTGCGGGAGCCTGACGAGCAGCTTCGGTCCCCGCCCATCATATCGCTGTTGCGAATGACCTGGTCAAACAGCCGAGGCGTCGATCGATTGACGCCTCGGCCTTGTTGGCTACCGTTTGCGGAGAACGATCAGTTCGACAGAGGGAGCGGGAAGCTTCGCGCTGAGGTGCACGGTGCCTCCCTGGCTCTGGGCTTCGTCGATCCTGTCTAGGTTATGGGTGCCGTCGATGCGATAGCGCGTGACGGTGAAAGCGCCTCTGCCCCACGGAAGGTTTTTGATCGTGAGATCGTAGCCCTGATTGTCGACATAGTTGAAGCTCTGCGGGACCAGGCCGTCAGGGATAACAATTCCATCACTATCCTGCGCGACGTTGGCATTCGCAACCTGCGACAACTTACCGCCGAAGTACGGCAGGGCTTCCGGCGAGGAGGCGGGAACCGTCAACGACAGGGCATCTTCTGCCGGTGTCGGGTGAGCTTCACTCGTATAGTTGGCGTCGTACTGATAGTTGCTGATCAGTACCTGCACCTCATCTTTATCCTTCGAGCGGCCTGCCAGAACGGTGTAGCCAAACGTGTCTCCTCCTGTAGCTGAGAGGCGGATGGGTGTGTTGTTGAGCTGGCCGAGAGCCTGGAAGGCGCGTGCCGTCGGGGTGTAGGTGCCTCCCGCTGAGAACATGCCGAGGTAGAGCGAATCGCCACGGTAGTAGAACGCATGATC
>CAZZZQ010000318.1:0-4923 GCA_964658405.1 uncultured Sphingomonas sp. | reverse complement strand
CGCCCGCTCCTCACGAGATCCTCCAAGCCGGCATCTCGTTTGACTGGGAGACGATGACCCCGGAGAAGTTCGTTAAGATCCTCACCATCTACAGCAAGTACTGGGAGGAGCACGACCAGGTGAAGGAGACCTGGGGCTTGTTCGGGGTGCTGACCCTTAACAACAAGGCCTCAGGCCGCTTCGGTCTTACCGCTTACTTCACGAACCCGGACGGATCGGTGAGGGATCGATCCGTGCTGATTGATTTTCTCGATCGCTTCCAGAGCTGCAAGCCCATTGCACAGGCTCCGCCGGACTACGAATTGATGGATCATCGGCGCGGTGGTAGTCCGCAACATCCCCTCAGGGGAGATTCGGTCTGTTACGGCGAACATGTGATGACGAAGAACACATGGATCGAGTCCGCTACGAACGGCAGCGGGGGCGGAATCGGCGGAGGAATTCGTGCAAAGTACAAATCCGCGTATATGAAGAAAGCTTTCACCGAGGCCGAAGCGCTGGCGTACTACAAGATGTTTTGCGATCCGTCGACGCGTGGGCTTGTCGTCGCGATCGACTCCTACGGGGGCGCAACCAACAATCCTGATCGCATCAAAGACACGGCGATCTCGCAGCGCTCGTCCATCATGAAGCTGCAGTACATGAGCTTCTGGAAGGATGAGGAGGACGACGCACCGCGGTTGAAAGCGATCCGCGATACGTATACGGCTGCCTACTCGACTGCGATCGCGGACCAGGAACATCTGGGAACGCCTTACCCGAATGACCACTTCGATGGCTGTTACATGAACTATCCCGATGTGGATATGCTCCAGCATAAAGACTGGCCGACGCTGTTTTATGGGAAGGGCGATCTGTATCCGTTCCTCCAGGACGTGAAGCGAAGGTATGATCCGAACAACATCTTCCACCATGCGATGTCGATTCGGATCTGATGAAAGGGCGGCGAGTATGAATGGAAGCGGTTCGGTTACACGCAGGACCTTCATGCGGACGCTGGGGTCCGTCTCAGCACTCGGGGCGTTGCCCGGCCTCACTTCACCATCCGCAGCTGAGCTGTTCAGCCTGCCGGAAGGTGTCCCCCACTTCGCCTATGTTGCTTCCGGCCGCAATGCAATCCACACATTCCTGGTCGGACGGAATCAGCGATGGATTGAAGTACAGCGTATCGACTCGGCCAATCCGTCGGCTCTTGCTCTCTCACCAGATCAGACTGTTCTTTATGTCGCGAACGGTGTTGATTCGTACGGCCAGCGGCCCTCAGCGTCCGTCGAAGCCTTTGCAATCGATCCGGCCGCAGGCCTCCTCACACTGCATAACCGCCAACCGCTGGCCCTCTTTTCAACCAGGCCTGATCAGCTTGCCATTGCGCCGGACGGCCAGCGAATGGCTGTGGTTGCGGGCGGCGGCAAGGCCTATGATCTCCTCTCCATTCAGAAAGACGGCGCGATTGGCCATGTCACGGCGTCGATTCGACAAATCAGTGCAGGCAGGAGCAGGTCGACGCCCAGTTCTGCGATCTTCCATCCCGACGGAACACTCCTTACACTGAACCACGGCGCCGGACAGATTTCATTTCTTTCAGCAAAGGCTGATGGCTCACTCTCGATTGCGGGCCGTCACACGCTTCCGCCTGGAAGCCGTCCGGGTGTCATGGCACGGTCCCATACAGGTGACACGATCTATGTGGGCGGGGCTCATGATGCGAGCCTGACGAGCTTGCGCTACGACACGACAGGCAGGGAGCCGCTCCGCAAGGTGCATCAGATCGTGATTCCCGGTGCCTCCGGTGGCATCACGACGTTGGCCTCCCACCCGTCGAAGCCGCTCCTCTTCGCTGCTGGCGAAGATGGTCTATCCGTAATCCATGCGACCCCCAACGGGGAGATGGATCTCGTAGACCATGTTTCGTCTCCGGCTGGACACCGGTCAACCCTGACCTTCTTAGAGGAGGGTCGACAGCTTCTGATCGCGGATCATAGCAACGATTCGGTGACCCGGTTCGAGATCGACGCTCGCGGACTACGCCTGACTTACTCCACCATAGCGGCACGCATCGATCAGCCGCTCGCGATGGTCCTGAAGCGTTGCTAGCAGTCCAACACAGCAAGTCGGTTTGCAGGATCCTCTCCCTCTGGCTGCTGGCCTTCGCGATCAGCGTATCTTCATCCGCTGAAGAGCTGCGTCCTCCAAACAGCACGGTGCACGACGGTGCCAAGGTACTCTCAACAGACGTTGATCCTTCTCACTCCGACCCAGCGAAGGCAAACACGCGCTTCCACAAGACTCACGCAGCCATGGGTACAGAGTTCTCGATCGACCTTTATGCGACGGGCGAAGAAGATGCAGAGCAGATCGCCACACTTGCGTTCGACGAGGTCGATCGGATCGAGGCGCTCCTCAGCAACTATCGGGCGTCGAGTGAGCTGTCGCGTATTAATCGTGAAGCTCCTGGCGGAAAGGTGACGACCGATCCGGAGACCTTTGCCTTCCTTGAGCGCTCGACCTATTGGAGCCGGCGGTCCGATGGCGCGTTTGACATAACCGTCGGCCCGCTGCTCAAGCTCTGGGGATTCTTCGGCCACGCGGGACGAGTTCCATCGCGGACCGAGCTTGAATCCGCACACGAGCACGTCGGATGGAACCATCTGATTCTTGATCGAGCCGATCGCTCCGTGAGCTTCGAAGGCCATCGCACGCTTGAGCTTGATCCCGGGAGCATTGGAAAAGGCTCTGCCGTGGATAGCGTCGTCCGGCTGCTACGAGAGGCCGGAGTCACATCGGCCTTTATCTCTGCCGGCGGAAGCACGCTCTACGGGCTCGGCGCCCCGCCGGGGGCGGCTGGCTGGCCGGTGAACATTCCCGATCCCCGCAACAATGGAATGACGGTCGACTCTGTGCTCCTCAGGGACATGTCTCTTTCTACGGGAGCGTGCACGGAAAAATACTTCACTAAAGATGGTCATCGTTACTGTCACATATTCAATCCGCAGACCATGCAGCCGGTTGAGGGAATGCTTCAGACGACGGTCATCGACCCCAGCGCGACCGACAGCGACGCACTTTCAACTGTCGTATTTGTCCTGCCGCCAGCCAGATCCCGCCTCCTCTTAGGCGCGCTGCCGCACACGAGGGCCCTGATCTTCACGGGTGTATCCAATGCTCCGCACTGCGTCGCTATAAAATGGCCGAATGATGTCTGCTCCCTGAAGGGGCAGGATCGCTCGAGGAACGTGCTCCCATGATCGACCGTCGTCTGTTTCTAAAAGGTCTCTCGGCTGTAGCTGCAACCGCTGAAACCCTCGCATCCCCACTTATAGCTGAGGCGAACAGCGTCTCCGACCAGGCTGCAAAGGCAGAGTCTGAGGTAACGCGGCAGATTGCAGCGACCAGTGACTCCTCCCCCATTCGCCTCGGCATCATCGGAGCCGGTTCGCGTGGAAAGGAACTCGTTCGCAACTTCCTTCGGGTGCCGGGCGTGACGATCACCGCCGCTGCCGATGTCTATCCGCCCCGCTTCGAACAGCTGAACCAGCTTTGTGGCTATAAGGTCGCCGCACATGCCGACTACCGGGCGCTGCTGGACCGCAAGGATCTCGATGCTGTCGTTGTGGCCACGCCCCTGGGACTGCATGCAGGGCAGGTCATTCCAGCACTCGAAGCCGGACACCACGTCTACGGCGAAAAGACGATGGCATACACCGTTGAGGATGCACGTCGAATCGTTACAGCCACACTGGAGCACAAACGCATCTTCCAGGTCGGCCACCAATATCGCTACTCGCCATGGATCAGGGCTGCGGTGGCTCGTGTTCAGCAGGGAGAGATCGGCGACGTCACACACATTCTCGGCTATTGGAATCGCAACAATGACTGGCGCAGACCCGTTCCCGCGCCCGCGCTCGAACGCCTTATCAACTGGAGGCTCTATAACCAGTGGTCGCTCGGTCTAATCGCGGAGCTTGGCTCGCACCACATGGATATTGCGAACTGGATCTTTGGCTCCACTCCGGTCACCGCGATCGGTTCGGGATCGATCTGCCGCTATCACGATGGCCGTGAGACTGACGACAACGTGCAGGTCATCCTCGGCTACTCCGGCGGAAGGCGCTTCATCTTCACGTCGATGACGGACAACGCGAAGATGGGTGACCAGCTTTGGATCTATGGAACGAAGGGTTCTCTGAACGTGACCCTCGAGGACGCCACCTTCTTCTACGAGCCACGTCAGATCAGCCGGCCGAAGCCGAACGCAAAGGGTGAAGAAAAAGGGGTGACGACAAGCGCCTCGTACCAGGCGTCGGGTGAGATGCCCTACCGGGGCGTCGGTAAGCCTGTTGACGTCCAGAATGCTGAAGATCCGACCACCGCAGCCACGCGTGCTTTCATCTACTGCCTTCGCAACGACACACAGCCCATCGCCGATGTCCATGTCGGCCTCGGCTCTGCGCTTGCAGTGGTTCAGGCAAATCAGGCTCGGCTGGAAAAGCGAGAGGTCACTGTCCCCCCTGCTGCAGGGTAAGCGACCTCTCCGCCTCCGGACAAAAAGAACTACTTGCCGTCGTTGTGTGCATTCGCCTGTTTATCGGCTCCCGGGAAAACGACCTCATCGGTTGAGGTCGTGGTTGTTCCAAACTTCGGATTGAGATAGTGATCCAGGAACGCCAGCTGCTTCTGCCACGCATCGAGCCGATGGGCCGGCTGGGAGAAGCCGTGGAGTTCGCCCGGGTAGGTGAAGTAAAAGTAGGTCTTATGATGCTCTCGCAGCGCCTTTGCAAAGGCCGCTGATTCAGCGGGCGGCACCTGCGGATCGTCTTCGCCATGCATGATAAGAACGGGCGTCTTGATCTTATCGACCGACAGAAGCACATTGGCTCGACGGTACACCTCCGGTTTCTCTGCAGGGGTGCCCCCCATCTTCAT
>CAZZZQ010000317.1:0-4927 GCA_964658405.1 uncultured Sphingomonas sp. | reverse complement strand
GTGAAGACCTGGGTCTACCGTGGCGATATCTACGAGCAGAAGAAGCGCCGCGATCAGGGTGTTTCCACCACCACAGGTGCGTTCGCCTCCTAAAGTTTCAGGCGGATGAGTGTCAAGCCTCATCCGCCACAGTTCAACCGTCATGGGGTTCAGCCCCTGAGGTAAGAGGGTTTTCTTATGTTGATGCCAAAGAAGGTCAAGTATCGCAAGCAGCAGCGCGGCCGCATGTGCGGCAAGGCGTGGCGCGGCTCCGATCTCTCGTTCGGCGACTTCGGCCTCAAGGTCGTCGAGTGCGGCTACATCACTGATCGTCAGATTGAAGCCAGCCGTATCGCCATGACGCGCTTCATCAAGCGTGGCGGCAAGGTCTGGCTCCGGATCTTCCCGGACAAGCCAATCACCAAGAAGCCTGCCGAAACCCGTATGGGTAAGGGTAAGGGCGCTCCGGATCATTGGGTAGCAGTCGTCCGTCCCGGCAAGATCCTGTTCGAGATGGAAGGCGTCACCCCCGAGCTCGCTCGTGAGGCCATGCGTCTCGCTGCACACAAGCTTCCGCTGAAGACGATGTTCGTACAGCGTCACGACGTGAAGGTTGCGGTCGCAGCCAAGTAAGCAGTTTGCCAAGTTTTGTAGCAGTTTTCGCAACAAGGAAGAATGACAATGGAATTCGACAAGATTCGTAACCTCAGTGACGACGAGCTCAAGACGGAGCAGGCCAAGGCCGGCGAGCAGCTCTTCCGTATTAAGTTCCAGAAGAGCCTCGGCAATACCGAAGGCATCAAGAAGCTTCGTACGCTTAAGCTGGATATCGCGCGCATTCAGACGGTCGCTCGTCAGCGCGTTCTCGCGACGGAGCTCGCAGCTTCACCGAAGAAGGTGAACGTCGCACCGGCACCCAGCCAGCGCACTGCTCGCAAGAAAGCGAAGAAGGCCTAACTATGTCCGAACAGAACACCACCCCCGTCACCACCACGGAGCCCCAGGCTGCTACTCGTCGCAACGAGAAGGTCGGTCTCGTCGTCTCCACCAAGATGCAGAAGACGATCGTCGTCGAGATCGAGATGCGCAAGGCTCATCCCAAGTACAAGCGCGTGATGAAGTCGAACAAGAAGTTCTACGCGCACGACGAGCAGAACTCCGCCCGCATCGGCGACGTAGTCCGCATCCGTGAGGTTCGCCCGCTCTCGAAGCTCAAGCGCTGGTCTCTTGAAGAGATCGTTCGCCGTTCGTCGCTCTCGTCGCTTGCTGACGTGAAGGCTCCGGTCGCTGCTGAAGCGAAGTAGTTTGATTTTAGTAAGTCTAGCGTCAGGCCGGCCACAGGCCACCCGACCGCTGTAGCGCAAGGAGATCACCATGTCAGTACAAATGAGAACGATCCTCGACGTAGCCGATAACTCCGGCGCCCGAAAGCTGCAGGTTATCCTGCCGCTCGGCGGTGGTCTCGGCAAGAAGGCTGGCCTGGGTGACGTTGTCACCGCAGCCGTCAAGGAAGCATCGCCCGACGGAACGGTCAAGAAGGGTAAGGTCGTCAAGGCTGTCATTGTGCGCACGCACAAGGAGTATCGCCGCCGCGATGGCACGTACATCCGCTTCGATCAGAACGCCGCTGTCGTCATCAATGATGCGAATGAGCCCGTCGGAACCCGCGTCTTCGGACCGGTCGCCCGTGAGCTCCGCGAGAAGAAGTTCCTGAAGATCGTCTCGCTCGCACCCGAAGTTATCTAACAAAGCTCTGCCCCTGGCTGTTCGCAGGGGACGCGGATTCCGGCTCCGCAAGGCACCAACCGATGGCCGAGATTTGGAGATTCCACCATGCCCGTACGCACGCCTATCAAGAACACCACGAAGATCAAGATCAAGCGCAACGATGTCGTAGAAGTCATCGCAGGCAAGGATAAGGGCAAGTCCGGCCGCGTCCTTCGCGTCATCGCCGACAAGGAACGTCTTCTCGTCGAGGGCGTCATGATGATCAAGAAGCACGTCAAGCCCAACCCCCAGAAGAACATCCAGGGCGGCATTGCCGAGCAGGAAGCCACGATTCACGTCTCGAACGTGATGCTCGTCAACGCGGAAGGCAACAAGACCCGCGTCGGCTCGCGCATCGAGGGTGACAAGAAGGTCCGCTTCTCCAAGGCCTCGGGCACGACCATCGTCGAGAAGAAAAAGAAGTAGTTCTCGTCCAGGGCCTACCTGGACATTGTGTCAACGGTTCACCCCACGCATCGGTTCACGGGCGCAAGCCAAATCCGGAAATCGTGGAGAAAGCGAAGAAACATCATGGCAGCACGTTTGAAAGAGAAGTACCATAGCGAGATCAAGCAGGCGATCTCGAAGGAGCTCGGGCTCACCAACGCAATGGCAATCCCGAAGCTTGAGAAAATTGTGATCAACATGGGCCTCGGCGAAGCCACCCAGAACGTCAAGATCATGGATCCCCTCGTAGCTGACCTGGCGGCCATCGCCGGACAGAAGCCCGTCACCACCAAGGCCAAGAAGTCCATCGCAGCCTTCAAGGTCCGCGAGGGTATGCCGATTGGTGCAATGGTCACACTCCGTGGCGACACGATGTACGAGTTCCTCGATCGCCTGATCTCGATCGCTCTGCCGCGCGTGCGCGACTTCCGCGGCGTCTCGTCGAAGAGCTTTGACGGCCGTGGCAACTACACGCTCGGTCTTCGCGACCAGCTGATCTTCGCTGAAATCGACTACGCAAAGGTCGACAAACTCAAGGGTATGAACGTCACCATCGTGACCACCGCGAAGGATGACAACGGAGCCCGCACTCTTCTCAAGGCGTTCGGAATGCCCTTCCGCGTCGGAGCATAGTTCAGAAGTCCCAACCCAGGTTCGAGTAAGATAGAGAGCATAAGACATGGCAACCACCGCAAAACGCGTCAAAGATGCAAAGAAGCCGAAGTTCAAGTCCCGCCAGCACAACCGCTGCCAGATCTGCGGTCGTCCCCGCGCATTCCTCCGGAAGTTCGGCGTATGCCGTCTCTGCTTCCGTGGACTCGCGCTCAAGGGCGAGATCCCGGGCGTTGTAAAATCAAGCTGGTAGAATAAGGTTGTTCCCGTGCAGATGTTTGCACTTTACTCCAGAGACCTCATTCGGGCGCAAGCTTTGAGTGCAGCAGTCTGGACGTTCCACCCGCAACAACATCCCCGCAGGTTCTTGCGAGAGACACTCGTGAGCGAACGGGGGATGAAGGAGATTGAATGAACCTCACAGATCCAGTAGCAGACTTCCTGACCCGCATCCGTAACTCCATCCGTGCGCGCCACCAGAAGCTTGACGTCCCCGCCTCCAAATTGAAGAGCGAGATCGCCCGCATCCTCAAGGAAGAGGGCTACATCGCCAACTTCAAGCCGACCGAGGAGAACGGGATGAAGGTCATCCGCGTTTACCTGAAGTACGGCCCGAACAACGAGGCTGTTATCCGCGACCTGCAGCGCGTTTCGCGCCCTGGTTGCCGCGTATACCTTGGCCGGGACGAGATTCGTCGCGTGCAGGGTGGGCTCGGTATCTCGATCATGACCACCCCCAAGGGTGTCATGACCGGTCGCCAGGCGCGCCGTGAAGGTGTCGGCGGCGAGATCCTTTGCGAAGTCTGGTAGTTTTCAGGGGCTTGATGCTTCGAGCCCCGCTTCAATATTTCAGTAGTTGCAGTACGGCTGCAGTGGAACAGGCTTCGGCCTGCGACTCGCAAGCCACACGAAAGTAGAATTTCATGTCCCGTATCGGCAAAAAGCCAATCGCTCTGCCCGCTGGCGTCAAATACACCGTCAGCGAGAATGGCAGCACCGTTCTCGTCGAAGGCCCCAAGGGAAAGGTTACCGCCATGCTTCCCGGCGGCATCACCCTGGTTGAGAAGGACGGTCAGCTCCTCGCAGAGCGCAAGGATGACAAGCAGGCTGCGTTTCACGGCCTCGCTCGTGCCCTCGTCTTCAACGCCGTCACCGGCGTCACCACCGGTTGGACCAAGGATCTCGACATCGTCGGTATCGGTTACCGCGTAGAGCTCAAGGGCAAGAACATGGTTGTGTTCACCCTCGGCTACTCGCACCCGATCGAGTTCCCGCTCCCCACTGGCATCGAGGTCTCCATCGATCCGAAGCAGACGCACATCACTGTTTCGGGGATCGATCGCCAGAAGGTCGGGCAGATCGCCGCCGACATGCGGTCGCTCCGGAAGCCGGATCCCTATAAGAACAAGGGCGTCCGCTACACCGGTGAGAAGCTGAAGAAGAAGGTCGGAAAGACCGGCGCCAAGTAAATTCTGTGGGACCGGGGTGAATCCATCCCGGTCCTGCCAATCAAGATACCGAACGTCTCCAGTACTCTGGCGACGCCACTAGGAAGGAAGCCTCAAATGATCAATCCTCGTCAACGTAACGTGATCCGCCAGCGTGTCCACACGCGCATCCGCGAGAAGATGTCCGGTACCGCCGAGCGTCCGCGCCTGAACGTCTACCGCTCGCTCAACCACATCTACACCCAGCTGATTGATGATCTCAACGGCGTAACCATCGCCTCCGCCTCCTCCTTCGGGAAAAAGTCGGAAGAGAAAGCTTACGGCGGAAACATCGCTGCTGCACAGGCTGTCGGCAAGCTGATCGCCGAGCGCGCGCAGGAGAAGGGCATCAAGAAGGTGGTCTTCGACCGCGGCGGCTACCTGTATCACGGTCGCGTCAAGGCTTTGGCTGATGCAGCTCGTGAGGCTGGTCTCGATTTCTAAGGTTTTCAGGTTCAGGGCGCCCCACATGGCAGCCAGAAAGCGGTAAAGAAGATTATGGCAACTCTCAAGAAGAAGCTCGATGCGAACCGCCTCAATCTGAAGGATGAGGTTGTCTCCATCAATCGCGTCACCAAGGTCGTCAAGGGCGGTAAGAACATGTCCTTCGCCGCGCTCGTCGTCATCGGCGACCC
>CAZZZQ010000316.1:0-4928 GCA_964658405.1 uncultured Sphingomonas sp. | reverse complement strand
GAAGGATGCCTCGGGGAGTTCCTCGCGCGCCACCGCGGCGACTGCACCGTGACCACCAAGTACGGCCTTCCGCCCGAGTCGAAGAAGGGTCTGAAGTCGCTCGCCCGATCCATGGCACGTCCCGTCCTAAAGCTGCTGCCAGCGGTGAAACAGCGCCTGGCGAAGGCGGCCAGTAGCGTTTCCTCCGCGAAGAACGAGCCTGAGCAAAAGATCCCCTTCACGGTAGCAGCAGCGCGTGCGTCGCTCGAGCGGAGCCTTGCCCAGCTGAATACCGACCACATAGACCTCTGGCTTCTCCATGAGGCCGCCGCCGAGGATCTTGAAGATGAAGGTTTGTTGCGCATGATGGAGGAGCTCGTCTCCGCGGGCACGATCGGAAGCTTTGGCGTCGGCAGCGGGCGTGAAAAGATTCCGGCACTGCTTGCGGACCGGCCCGCCTACTGTCGCGTCCTGCAATATGAGTGGTCGGTGCTCGACCCGGTCGTAAAGGGAGGAACGGCCTTCAGGCTGCATCACCGATCGCTGACGGAGAACTTTCGTTCGCTCCATGCCGCGCTCACTGCCCACGCAGACATCTGCCAGCGGTGGTCCGCAGAGACAGGCACCGATCTCAAGAGGGCTGGACTGCTCGCAGAGCTGATGCTCAAGGCATCACTCGTTATGAATCCGGAGAGCGTAGTCCTGTTCTCCTCGAAGAGTCCGGCACACATCGCGGGGAACGTTCGCCTGGCGGAGGATGATTTGAAGGCAGGACCGGCTCGCCGACTCTACCAGCTCGTTCAGGCTGAGCATGCAGCGCTGATGGCTGCGGGAGCGAGCGCGTGACCTTCTGGCGCCAGTGGCGCACGCGCATCTTTCTCTTCTTGGCGGTCCTTGGCCCGGGGTTCATCACCGCGAACGTCGATAACGACTCCGGTGGGATCTACACCTATTCGCAGGCTGGTGCGCAGTACGGCTATACGCTTTTGTGGACGATGATCCCGATCACGCTCGCGCTGATCGTCGTGCAGGAGATGTGCGCGCGCATGGGAGCCGTCACCGGTAAGGGCCTCAGCGATCTCATCCGTGAAGAGTTTGGGCTGCGGATGACCTTCATCGTGCTCGTCCTGCTGGTCATCGTAAACTTCGGCAACGTCGTCACCGAGTTTTCCGGGATCGCCGGCAGCATGTCGCTCTTCCATGTCAGCAAGTACGTCAGCGTCCCGATCTGCGCCTTGATCGTCTGGGCTCTTGTGGTCAAGGGGGACTACAAGAACGTCGAAAAGGTCTTCCTTGCCGCGAGCGTCTTCTACATCGCGTACATCATCGCCGGCGTACTCAGCGGTCCGGACTGGCACCAGGCGATGGTCGAGACCATCAAGCTTCCGCCTCGCAGCGTCTGGCGCGACCACTCTTATGTGTACATGACCATTGGCGTCATCGGCACGACGATCACGCCGTGGATGCAGTTCTATCTGCAGTCGTCGATCGTCGATAAGGGCGTCACGATGCGGCAATACAAAGCCTCGCGCCTCGACGTGATCGTCGGTTCGATCTTCACCGATGTCGTAGCGTGGTTCATCGTCGTGGCCTGTGCGGCGACTCTCTACACCCACGGGATCCGAAATATATCTGAAGCGGCCACCGCAGCCGAGGCGATGAAGCCGCTCGCCGGCCAGTACGCCTTCATTCTCTTCGCCGCCGGGCTCTTCAACGCATCACTCTTCGCCGCTTCGATTCTGCCGCTCTCAACGGCATACGTTGTCTGCGAGGGGATGGGATTCGAGAGCGGGCTGGATAAAGGATGGCGTGAAGCGCCGTTCTTCTACTGGTTTTACACGCTGCTCATCGCGCTCGGGGCCGGCGTGGTCCTCATCCCGGACTTCCCGATGGTGAAGATTGCCATCCTCTCGCAGGTGCTCAACGGCGTGCTGCTGCCCGTTGTGCTGATCTATATGCTGAAACTCATCAACAAGAAAGAGCTGATGGGGAATTACACGAACTCACACTGGTTCAACGCGGTCGCATGGACGACAGCGATCATCGTGATTGGGTTGTCGTTAGTGTTGATGTGGAATACGCTCTTCCCGTAAAGGCAGCGGCTAGAGAAGGCGGCCGTCGGCCAGATCGCGCACCAGACCGAGGTCGGCGGCCAGAAAGTCATAGTCGGGCAGCGCAATGAGCGGTGACCAGCGAATCTCGTTGAAGATCTTATTCTCGGGAACGCCACTGTACTCATCTACGACGAAGAACTGCAGGTCGATCGCTCCACCGTTGCGGTACTTGTGCCGAACCTGGGCGACCCGGCGTCCGATTACAGCTTCGATGCCAAGTTCCTCATTCAGCTCCCGCGCGAGGGCCTGCTCAGCGGTCTCGCCGAGCTCGATCTTCCCGCCGGGAAACTCCCATTTCAAGCTCATAGGCTCGTTCGGTTTACGCTGGCAGATCAGGACTTCCAGTGCTTCGCCGGAATCGGCGTTCGCCTTCCGAAGCATCAAGGCAGCAACGACAAGGCGTAGGGGCTTGGAGGCCTCCGCATCAGTACGTTGATCAAGCTTGCGTATCGTGTCCTTCACCTTGAAGTTAGACGCATGAATCTCTTCAAACGGTTCTTCGACTTGATCTTACGCGAGCGACGATGAACGGATGGACGCAGGATAGTAAACGGACCAGCCCTCCTGGGAGCTTCGCTCCACCAGCGCGGGGCTGGGATTGACCGGAAAGGCGCCGCGAGCGATCGCCAGCATAGCCGCATCGTGGACGGAGTTTCCGAAGACCGCGTCGGGAGCCGTGATGCCCGCGCCGGCGAGAGCTGTCACCTTTCCCTGGTCCGTCGGAACATCGATCAGGCGGTCGGTGATGACGCCGTCGACACTTTGAACCCGCGCGCAGAGGACGCGGTTTGCGGGAATGCCGAAGCGGGTGACACCCTCCTCGACGACCCAGTCGTTGGTCGAACTGACCGCCCATATCTCCGTGCCCCGGCTCTGAAGGGTCTGCACCAGTTCCAGCATCTCGGGGAAGATGTTTGCCTCAACCCGCTTGCGAAAATACTCCCTGGCTACCCGCCGAAGTTCAGCCTCCTGCAGACCGGCGTAGACCTGGACCATCTCGCCGCAGATAGCGAGTTCCGAGACCTCGCTACGCTTGTAGAGGCGGTAGCGGCCGTCAAGCCAGTCGATGGCCTCCCGCGAAAGCAGGCCCGTGTCCACCGTGTAGGTCATGAATCCTGAGCCGGCATCGCCAGACCAGAGGGTGCCGTCACAGTCGAAGACAGCGATCTTTGGATCTAAATCATGGACTGCGGAATGAAACTCGGTGGTCGAGAGAACGGGTACAGTCAGTGTCTGGCTCAAGGGGTCTCAACTTTTCGATAAGGGCTTAGGGACTCGTCGTCTCCGCTTTCCATCCATTCTAGCCGAGCTTCTTTACAGGATCTGGATGCCATCTCCTGACGCCACTCTCCGCATCTCACGGCACGGAGGGTAGTTCATGAGTGAGTTAATAGAATTGAGTGGGCCGGAGGGCCTCAAAAAGATCGGCGAGCTGATCAAGGACATTCGCATTACGATGATGACGACCGTGGGATCAGACGGATCGCTCGACAGCCGGCCTATGGCGACGCAGAAGACGGACGAGTTCGACGGAACGGTCTGGTTTTTGACCCGGCATGAGTCGGGGAAGGTCTCGGAGGTTGAGCACGATGCGCACGTGACGCTGGTATACGCTGACCCTTCCGACTCGAAGTACGTTTCGGCTAAGGGGCGGGCACATGTGAGCACGGACCGCTCCAGGATTCATGAGCTCTGGAACCCCATGTATAAGGCCTGGTTTCCAGACGGCGAAGACGATCCCCAGATTGCGGTTCTTCGAGTGGACATCACCGAGGCCCAGTACTGGGAGGCTTCATCCAGCAAGTTGGTTGTTGGCATCAAGTATCTGGCTGCCGCAGTGACGGGTGGCAAGGTTGATGTGGGTGAATCCGGCAAGGTTCGCTTGTAGCAGGGAAGAGTCGCAGCGTTCTGGGTGGACGCTGCGGCGCCTCTCTATACTTCATCGGTGAACAGTCTGATAGTGAGTTGCCGCTACGTTCCGATGGAAAATGGCCGGCGAGGCTTAGGCGACAGTCGGCTTCGCTCTAACATTCTTCAGACCGACTGGGATTCGGGCTAGATCGGTGGCAAACCATCCACCACGGTCACACCCGCCGGCGGCGTAAAAACAAAATCTGCATCCCGTGTCGCGACGTTCTCATGCATGTCTGAGAACGTAAATGTGGTCACCGCACCATCTACCTCTTCAAGATTCATCGAGAAGATAAGTCCATTACTGTCAACGCCTAACGAAAGCAACTTCACCCGCTGGCTCATCCCTTTGGGCACGCCGGAGATGACATAGGATCCTGCTCCAGGCGCGACCGTGATGTGATCGAGTTCCTTCTGTAGCTGGGTATGTCCAAGCAGGAAGCGCAGTGGAGATCGCAGGTCATCAAGCTGCTTCGCTGAGACGCGCTGGGCCTGCGGATCTCCCGGCGTGTAGAACCAACCCGACTTTCCATCCAGAATGAAGACCTTCCCAGCTGGGCTGGCATAGCTCCATCGCATTCGCCCGGGCTTCTTCAGCAAAAGCGTTCCAGACTCGGTCCGATCCATGCCCATCCCGGCATAGTGCTCGGAGTAGTGCGCCCGGAGCGAACTCAGGTGGTTATAGTGATTGTCGACCTTTCGCAAGATCGCGTCGTTATCCTGAGCGCTCAGCGATGCAAAGGACAGCAAGGCGCACAGAAGAGCGCAACCGATCTTTGGAGCCAGCATTACTGAATCGGGGCCGTGCAGTTCGTACCGCCGGCCGGGTCCTTGCGAATCGTGTTGTTCTCGTCCGCACAGTAGCCGTTATCGCCCGTTTTGCCGATCGACTGGGGGACCGCCGTAATCGTGTACGAGGTGTAC
>CAZZZQ010000315.1:0-4928 GCA_964658405.1 uncultured Sphingomonas sp. | reverse complement strand
CTCAGAATGAGATCCGCCGGGAGAATCTGCAGCAGTTGATCCTGGTCAGTGGGCGGCTTGAAGGCTCAGATCTTGGGTCAGCCATGACGAAGGTCAGGCAGGCGGTTCAGGCGATGCACCTCCCGTCCAGCGTCCGCGTGGAGTACGGCGGAACCTACCAGGAGCAGCAGAAGTCCTTTCGCGACCTCGCCCGGGTGCTGGTCCTGGCGCTTGCGCTCGTCTTCGGCGTCCTGCTGGCCGAGTTCCGCAACCTCTCCGCCCCGGTTGCGATCCTGACCAGTTCGGTGCTGTCGATCGCCGGTGTGGTCATGGCACTCCTCATCACGCAGACTGACTTCAACGTAGCGAGTTTCATGGGTCTGATCATGGTCATCGGCATCGTCGCGAAGAACGGGATTCTGCTGCTGGATGCAGATGAGAAGTTCCGCGCCGATGGCGATAACGGGTCGGCTGACTTTGAGCGCGATGCCATGATCCACGCGGCGCAGCGGAGGCTCCGCCCGATCGTAATGACCGCGATAGCCGCCATCTGCGGAATGCTCCCACTGGCCTTTGCGCTTGGCGCCGGATCGCAGATGCTGCAGCCGCTTGCGATCGCCGTCATCGGCGGGCTGCTGCTCTCTGTCTTCCTGTCCCTGATCGTGACCCCGGTGATCTACTACCGAATGACAAAACGCAGAGCGTGACGTGTTCCGCTCTCTATATAGATAGAGCAGAAATGAAAGAGCCCATGGCATCCTGCGCCATGGGCTCTCTTACATCTAGGGTTAGGCTTATTTGCGGCCAACGACCAGGACCGTAAAGGTTCCGGGAACGATCGCCGGCCGGGGCCTCGGGTTCTCCGGGGTTGCAGCTGGCTTCGGCCCAAGCTCGGCTGCGACCACGTAGACATGGCCGTTTCCGCTATCGAAAGCCATCGTCCGGCCGCCCTTCTGCGTGGTCACCGTCTGGATCACCTTGTAGGCCGGGGTCGAAGTATCGACGATCGAGAGGGTTCCGTCGCCGTTCGAGCTGAAGGCCAGGTGGTGCGCAGCATCGTATCCCGCCGCGTCCGGCCCGTCGCCGATCGGAATGATCTTCAGGACCTTACCCGTGTTGGCATCGACGACCGGCATGGCCTTGCCGTCGCAGACCGGGAAGAGCTTGCGTCCCGCGGTGTCCATGGCAAGTCCGCTGGGGGAGTCGCATCCGGCGAGCGGCCACTCGGCGGTGACCTTCATCGACTTGGCATCGATCCGTGTGATGGAGTTTTTGGTCTCGATATTGACGAAGATCGTGCCTTTGCCATCCGCCTGTGGAAACTCTGGCTTACCAGAAAGGGGAACGGTTCCGATGACGGCCATGGTCTTGGTGTCGATGACGGTTGCATTGTTGCTGCGGCCGTTGAAGGCCCAGACCGTCTTCGTCACCGGCTCGAAGGCGATGCCGTCCGGGTTGGTTCCCGCAGGAATGGACTTGACCTTGGCGAAGCTCTTGCGGTCGAAGACGACGACGTTATTGCCCGCACCTTCGCTGATGTAGCCGTATTTGCCGTCTGGGTCGAGCGCAACGCCGTGCGTCCCTTTCAGATCGGTGATCGCACCGATAGCCTTGCCGGTCTTCGTGTCGATCACCTCGACGCGAGTGCCATGGGTAACGTAGAGGAGATGCGCCGAAGGGTCGGCAAGGAGGTAGTCCCAGCCGCCTTCGCCGCCGATCGTCCATTTATCGATCACGGAGAACGGCCCGGCCTGGGCGTGGGCGATCGGGAGCAGGGCGCAGGCGGCCAGGGGCAGGCTATAGAGCAGACGCTTCAGAGGCATGGTAAAACTCCTTCAATCTCGAGACTTAAGGCAACACAGCCAGTGTCCGGCAGTGTGCCTGAAGGGAAGCTGAAGGGTGTGTGACCAGCGGGTAAAGAACGCCTTAGCCTGCTGCGAGAAATTCTGTGTCGTCTGAGAACGCCTGGAGAACAGGTAGTGTCACCACAGCCAGGGTGCCGTGCTCCGGCGCGCTCTCGAGCCGGATGGATCCATGCGCGTGCTCGACGATGGTCTTGCAGATGGCCAGCCCGAGGCCGGTTCCTCCGGTCTTGCGGGAGCGGGACGGGTCGCCACGATAGAAGCGATCGAAGACAAACGGCAGGGCCTTCGACTCGATTCCTTCGCCGCTGTCGGCGATTTTGATCTCGACCTCGCCCTCACGGCTCGGTTCGATGCTGATTTGGACACTGGACTCATCCGGGCTGTGCTGAATGGCATTCGTCAGGAGGTTGATGAGCAGGGTCCGCAGCATCTCCGGATCGATTCCGATGGTTGCATGGATGCCGACATGGGCGATGATTTCGACGGAACGCAGCGCCCCGAACGGAGTAAGCTCCATGATCGCGGACTGAATTGCGGCAGTCACATCGGAGATGCCAGAAAAAGTGGCCGTCCCTGCCTCTTCCACACGAGCCATCATCAACATCTTCTGCGAGAGATCCTCCATGCGCAGGCAATCGGAGTAGCAGCGACGCAGACCAGCTTCGTACTCGTCCGGCGTACGGGCACGAAGTTCGAGGAGCTGGATCGAAGACTTGACGACAGCAACGGCGGTCTTCAACTCATGTGCGGCATCGCCCACGAACTGCTGCTGCTGGGTGAAGGAGTGCTCAAGCCGTTTCAGAACGCCCTCCATCGCAATGACGAGCGGGCTGAGCTCAGCGACCTGTCGAACCTCCACGGCAGGCTGGAAATGCCAGGATTGCACGGTTACCTCGCTCGCCTCATGCGCAAGCTGGCGGAGCGGGTTCATACTGCGGCGCACCAGGATGGGCACGAAGATCGCAGTGAGCAGGAGGAGTAGACCGTTTGCAAGCGCGAAGACCTGCACCGCGCCGAAGACCGCCTCCCAGACATCGTGGGTCGGCGAAGCGTAGAGAACCATGAGCGGGTGGCGAACGTTCGCCGCCATCGGATCGACGACGCGGACACCGGTCAGCCTCAGCCCGCGGTAGTTGCGTCCATGGATCTGAAGTGAGAAGAAGCCCGGACTACCGCTGTAGTCTTCCTCGGTCGGAGTCCAGTTAGAGGATCGGCCAAGCTCTTTACCACCCTCTTCGCGCACAGCGTAGACGTCACGGCGCGGCATCTTCAGGTCCGTGGTGTCGAGCATGACACCAAGCTTGGCGTCGTCAGCGTCCTCAACCGCGCCCATAATCGTATCCGCACGGCCCCGCATGGCGATGTCAAAGGATCTGAAATGGGCGTGCCGCTCGTAGAAGAAGGCGAATGAGGTAACCCCGATGGCGGCGACAAGCTCCACCGCGAGGACCAGCGAGACGATTCGACGGGTGACGGAGTAGGGCTTCATGGTTGGGCCACTTCAGACTGCAACTTGTAGCCGCGGCCGCGCAGTGTCTGGATGTACGGCCGGCCGTCACCAGCGTCGAGTTTCTTGCGAAGGTTTGAGACGTGCGCTTCGATGACGTTGGAGTGGCGCTCCCAGTTGTAGTCATACAGATGCTCGAGCAGCTCGCGCTTGGAGACGATGATCCGCTGCTTGTGAATCAGGTATTCCAGGATGCGGTACTCGGTCGGGGAGATGTCGATCGCCGATCCGTCGCGGACGACACTTTGTTCGAGGGTGTTGATCTCCAGGTCACGGAGATGCAGGATTGGAGTCGCGACGCCTTTCCCGCGCCGAACGAGCGCCTTGATGCGGGCGAGCAACTCGCCAAGGTCGAAGGGCTTTGCCAGGTAATCGTCGGCGCCCAGGTTGAGCAGCGAGATGACGCTGCCCGTCTCCTGGCGCGCGGTCAGTACAAGGACGGGCGTCTGATCCTTCCGGCCCCGAATCGCCTTGAGGACGGATGCCCCGTCAAGCTTGGGGAGCATTAGGTCAAGGATAATGAGGTCGTAGTGTCCGTACGACGCAAGGTCAAGGCCCGTTTCGCCGTCCTCGGCGACGTCTACGGCGAAGCCCGCACCGTCTCGTATTGCTGCAGCTACATTTTCGGCGAGCCTTCGTTCGTCCTCAACCAGAAGAATTCGCATCGTACGCCTCAACCAAAGTTTACTGTCAGAGCGGATTATTTCACGCAATGGTACGAGGTTTGTGTCATGTCCTCATGCCGATGCAGAATCAGCAGAGACGATTCCATAAAAATCGGCTAGCATCGTTGTTATCAAAAGCTTGCGGATTTTCGCGACCGTCCGATAGACGCCCCACCGAGTGTAAAGGCCTGAAGCATGGAATCAAGGGATTGTGAACTGTCCGGGAACAGTTTGACGCACCAGCCGGACAGCCTGTTTGAACGATGTTCCTGGTTTTATGCGCTCTGTCGCGAGTATTTATTCAGAGACCACACGCAGGAGATCGCCTCCTCGCTCTTTCCGCCGAGTGGCCCTGCGGCTGGTACGCATGTCCTCGAGCTCGGCTGTGGACCCGGCTTCTATGCCTGTCGATTTGCCCAGGAGTTCCCCCAGATCACCACCACGGGGGTAGACCTTTCCAAGAGTCTGATCGAGCGGGCGAAATCACGGGCAGCCAGCCGGTCGCTCGGGAACTGCAACTTCTACCATGGCGACGCGCAGGCGCTCCCGGAGCTCTCCGGCCCCATCGACGCCATCATCGTCTCCCGCCTCTTCCTTATCGTTCCCAACAAGGAAGCCGTCCTCGCCGAGATTCTCAGGGTCCTCCGACCGGGTGGGCGCTGCTTCATCGCCGAACCGACTTCGGGCTTCCGGACGCGGCTTCCGCTCAGCTGCATGTGGCTGCTGGCCCGCCTGACGAGCAGCCCGGCAGGGAAGTATCGTGAACCGCAGCAGGCGGATGTGATGACCCGGCGGGACTTCTCCGCGCTGGTTCAATCGCAGCCCTGGGCTTCGGTTGAGCTTGAGTACGACGGCTGGTACCAGTATGCGGTGTGCACGAAAGCGGCCAGCGGCGAGCCTGTGTTGATGGAC
>CAZZZQ010000314.1:0-4930 GCA_964658405.1 uncultured Sphingomonas sp. | reverse complement strand
CGCGACATTAATGAGCAGCAGATTGGAATCCAGGTCTTTGGCCGGTCCGCGACCTATAGTGCGGCGGACGACAGCATCGTTCGGACACAGGCTCGGCTTCTCCGCCAGCGGCTCGAGGAGTACTTTGACCATGAGAACCCGGAAGCGCCGAATATTATTACGGTCCCAAAGGGCGGGTACGTTCCTGTCTTCGAGAAGCGGCCTGCGCTCAAATCCGTAGCCATCGCGGAAGACCTTCCGCCACAAGTCGTGCCTTCTCAAGAGCTTTCGCCTTTGCCGCATCAGCACGTTGTGGCTCCCCGGGTCAGAGGATTTCCTAAGAGTGCGTGGATCGCCATCCTGATCCTGCTGCTGGTGTCCGGGGTCACCCTGGGTTTTGTTCTTGCGCGCGGCGATAACAGCTCTGTCGCCGATGCGCTGTGGGGAAAGATTTTCCTCTCGGGCGAGACGGTTCTGATCGTGCCATCAGATGACGCGCTTGTTTTGTTTCAGGAGTTTACGAAGACCCCGGTCGCTCTGAACGACTATCTGAATGGGACTTATCTGACCAAGACCACGCTGCCCACCGCCGGCGGCGCAACGCTGAACCCGGAGTGGTTTGCCGCCCACCAGTACACCAGCTCCGCGGATCTGCAGTTGACGCTGCGGATCGGAAGACTGCCGGAGGCGATCAAGGCCAACGTCGAGACGCGTAACGCCCGTGTGCTGCGCATCGACGATCTGAAGAACCGGAATGTGATCCTGATCGGCGGCGTGGGTGCGAATCCATGGATTCAGCTCTTTGAAGAACGCCTCAACTTCGATGTCAACTGGGATTGGAAGGCTGCTGAGGGCTACGTTCGCAACAAGCATCCAGCCCATGGCGAGGAGAATATGTACCACGACACCCTTTCGGACGTCGCCCGAAAGAGCTACGGCGTGCTCGCCTTCCTGCCCGGCATCGAGGGCAACGGGGACGCCCTGCTGTTCGAAGGAACCGGGATGGCTGGGACTGAATCTGCGGCCGACTTTCCGTTCAACTCAGCTCAGTTTCGGAGTTTCGCGAAGACCATCGGTGCCAGCCGCGACCATATGCCGTACTTCGAGGTGCTCCTCGAGACGACGAGTCTGGGCGGGAATGCCCCCGAGGCCCGCGTCGTGGCGTACCGGATCATCCAGCCCTGAACTTAGATTTCGGTGATCCGACCTGCGCTCGGAGGAGGGGTAAAGCCGCTTTCGAGAATGGCATCTCCTCCAGCAACGTCCGGCTAACAGGCCGAAAACATTGGGATTTTCGACTATAACGGTGAAATCCGGTCACAGAACGGTGAAAAAGCTTTGCAACGGGTACACGGGGATGCGACTGTCTGGCTATTCCCGAAGCAAGGTTTCTTCCCATGTGGACTCGCCGTAAATTTCTTGAAGCAGCCTGTACAGGAGTCGGTGCGACGCTCGCACCCCTGGATGCGGCTGTCGCTTTGACCCCGGCCGCGGGCGCCGTTGCGGCTACGAAGAGCACGCCGGGTGCCGGGAGACAGCCGGTCGAGTCGCCCGTCGAGGCTGCCCGCGCCGTCCTTCTGCGGCAGCTTGGCTCGCGCGCCCAGGAGTTTGAGCTGAAGCTGATTCCGGGCGAATCCGGCAACGCCGTCTACGAGCTCTCAGCTGATGGCGGCCGCGTGCATATCTCGGGAAGCAGTGCCGTCGCCATGTGCCGCGGCGTGTACACCTATCTCCGGGAGAGCTGCCACGCCATGATCACCTGGAGCGGCCGGCACCTTGATCTACCGGAGCGGCTCCCGGATGCCGGGCATCGCCGAGTGATCTGCCCGTACAAGTTTGTGCAGTACTTCAACCCCTGCACCTACGGTTACACCATGGCGTTCTGGGACTGGGCGCGCTGGGAGCGGGAGCTGGACTGGATGGCGCTCCACGGGATCACTATGCCGCTCGCACTTGAAGGGCAGGAGGCGATCTGGGATCGAGTCTGGCGTGCGATGGGGCTGAGCGATGCTGAGATCGCAGAGTTCTCGACCGGGCCGGCGCACCTGCCGTGGCACCGCATGGGGAACATCAACAACTTCGACGGACCACTGCCGGAGCACTTCATCGACGAGAAGCGGGTCTTGCAGGCAAAGATCCTGAACCGGATGCGTGCGCTCGGGATGAAACCGGTTGCGCCGGCCTTCTCGGGCTTCGTACCGCAGGGCTTTCTCCGACTCCATCCGGAGGGCAAGTACTTTACGCTGCTCTGGCTGCCGGAGGAGTTCAAGACGATCCCCCGGAGCACGCGGACCTTTATCCTCCATCCGGGCGAGCGGGATCTGTACCGGGAGGTGGGCAAGCGCTTCATCGAGGCCTATAAGGCCGAGTACGGCGAGGTTGAATACTACCTGGCCGATACCTTCAACGAGCTTGCCGTTCCGGTCAGCGAGGATCATCGCTACGAGGACCTCGAACGGTTTGGCCGGACGGTCTTCGAAGGGATCCAGGCGGGCGACCCGAACGGCACATGGGTGATGCAGGGGTGGCTGTTCGTGTACGACTCCGTATTCTGGAACAACGAGTCGGTCACGGCGCTGCTGCGCGGAATTCCCAACGACCGGATGCTGATCATCGACTACGCAAACGATCTTGCGCCGGCTGTGAAGGGTAAGTACTCGCCTGGCCAGTGGAAGGTCCAGAAGGCCTTTTTCGGCAAGCAGTGGATCAATGGAATGGCCCACACCTTTGGTGGTAATAACAACGTCAAAGGCAATCTGAAGCTGATGGCCTCGGAGCCGGCGGCGGTGCTGTCCAGTCCGGAGCGTGGCAACCTGGTGGGCTGGGGAATGTGCCCGGAAGGAATCGAGAATAACGAGGTCGTCTACGAGTTGATGACCGACGCCGGCTGGCAGGCCGCCCCGATCGATCTTGCGACCTGGATTCCTGCGTACTGCCGATCGCGGTACGGGGTCTGCCCGCCTGCGATGCAGGAGGCCTGGGCGCTGCTGCTGAAGAGCGCCTACAGCTCGCACATCTGGATGACCAAGCAGGGCTGG
Source organism: uncultured Sphingomonas sp. (assembly GCA_964658405.1). Classification (GTDB taxonomy): domain Bacteria; phylum Acidobacteriota; class Terriglobia; order Terriglobales; family Acidobacteriaceae; genus Edaphobacter. The sequence continues at coordinate 1,913 of CAZZZQ010000314.1, read as the reverse complement.
CAGGGTGAGCCGAGCACGACGCCGGCGGCGGCCTCGGTCGATGCTGGACCCGTCTTCCGTCAGGCGGTGACGCTGTTCCTCTCGTGCGCTCCGCAGCTTGGACAGCAGGAGCTCTACCGCAACGACCTGATCGAGCTTGTCGTGCAGGCAGCGGGCGGCAGCGTCGATCAGGCACTTCTGCTCGCGGTGCAGGCGGGGCAGGCACACCAGCAGGAGGTTGCCGTCGAGTACGCCGCGCGTGCGATCAGCTGGATGCACCGGATGGACGGCCTGATAAATCTGCGGCCGGATCGCCGGCTCGAGAGCTGGATCCAGCAGACACGCGGCTATGCCAAGGCCGATGATGAGGCTGCCTATTACGACGAGAATGCGCGTCGACTGATCACAACGTGGGGCTGGCCCGAGCTGTCGGACTATGCATCGCGGGTCTGGTCTGGACTGATCCGTGACTACTACGCGGCACGCTGGGAGGCATGGTTCGCAGCGCGCCACGCAAACCGTCCCTTCTCGCTGGATATCTGGCAGCAGACGTGGCTCTCAACTCCGTATCGGCCAAGTGTACCGATGGTCGTTACAGATTTAATTGCAGCGTCACAGGCACTGTTGAACGACACGCAACACGCTGTTTAGCTTTTTGATCGGGCGACTGAGCGATGACGATTAATCGACGGAGTTTTCTCAAGACAAGCGGGACCTGCATGATTGGGCAGATGCTCGTCAGCGGTGGAACATCGCTGATTGCACAGCCGGCGGACCCGCGACGTCCGATGCATCGCATCTATCCCCTGGTCGAAGGATGGCGCTGGAGCCGGACCGTCCCAGCGGGCGGCCATGCTATCGACTTCGACGATTCACACTTCGAACCGGTCGCTCTGCCGCATAGCAATATTTTTGTACCGTGGCATGGAACAGATCAGAAGAGCTACCAGTTCGTATCGCTCTATCGGCGTCAGTTCGTCATGCCACCTGGGGAGGCTGGGCGGCGTGTTTTTGTGGAGTTCGAAGGTGCGATGACCGCGTCGAAGGTGTACCTGAATGGCACACTTCTCGGCGAATATTTTGGTGGCTTTACACCATTCTCGTTTGAGCTGACCGGGCATCTCGTCGCCGGTGAGAATGTCCTGAGCGTCGAGGTCGACTCGCGCGAACTCCCCGAGGTTCCGCCCTTTGGATACGAGGTGGACTACCTTACCTATGGAGGCATCTATCGCGGTGTCGCACTGCGGACCACCGGGCCCTTATCGATCGAGAACGTTCGCGTCGCGTGCGTTGATGTCCTGTCGTCGTCGAGGAGCGTTCTAGTTGAGGCATGGCTCGAAGGGCGTGCAAATGACTCGAAGCAGCCACTGACCATCGAGGCGCAGATCCTTGATGGAACGCGAATTGTGGCAACAGTTCGCCGCACTCTTTCAGCTGCGGAGAAGACGGCAGGCCATGCAACCTTGAGCATCAAGAAGCTTGGCGAGGTTGCGCTCTGGGATCTAAAATCGCCGCGCCTGTACGAGCTTCGCGTGGAGTTGGTTGGGCACGACACGCAGACGGTGCGCTTCGGATTTCGTGAGGCTCGTTTTACTCCCGCGGGCTTTTCGCTGAATGGGACGATCATCAAGCTGCGCGGCCTGAACCGGCATCAGACCTTCCCGTACGCGGGGCCTGCCATGGCGGAGCGTGTTCAGCGTCGCGACGCGATGATCCTGAAGCAGGAGTTGAAGTGTAACGTCGTGCGGTGCTCCCACTATCCACCGTCGCATCACTTTCTGGATGCGTGTGACGAGCTTGGATTGCTGGTGATCGATGAGACGCCAGGCTGGCAGCATGTCGGCGAAAGCGCGATCTGGCGAGAGCGATATCTGGATAACACCAAGCGTATGATGCGCCGCGACTGGAACCATCCGGCAATTGTTCTGTGGAGT
>CAZZZQ010000313.1:0-4932 GCA_964658405.1 uncultured Sphingomonas sp. | reverse complement strand
TCTGAGTTCGCCTTGGTAAGAAATTGAAGCTAAAGACTCTATATAAGAGTAGACACCTTTGTCACGATCTTGTTTCACAGTTATTTCCGGCATCTTCCATCGGAATTACCGATGGAAATCTAAAATAGGATTCATGGAACTTCGGCATCTTCGCTACTTCTGTGCAGTCGCCGAGCAGGGCACCTTCAGCAAGGCGAGCCTGAGTCTGCACATCTCCCAATCGGCGATCAGCGAGCAGATCGCCGACCTTGAGCGGGAGCTCGGAGGACCCCTGCTGGACCGGAGCTCGCGTCAGACCAGGTTGACGGCACACGGTGAGCTCTTTCTCGAGGAGGCAAAGAAGACCCTTCTCGCCGCCGAGCAGGCCATCGACCGCACCCGCCGCTCCATCAATGGCCAGGTTGGGACCCTGTCAATCGGCTTCTTCCTCTGGGGCTCGGGCGACTTCTTCTCCCGCATCATCAGGGACTACCGCAGGCTTCATCCGGACGTTCGCCTATCGCTCTATGAGATGCATGCAACGGTTCAGATGGAGGCTCTCACCTCGGGCAGGATTGACGTAGGGTTCACCCGGCCGCTCGAGCCTCCCTTCGACCGGACCCTCCGGGCTGAGCTGCTCTACCGGGATCCGGTGGTCGTTGCCCTGCCGCGGGACCATCCACTCGCCGGCAAGCCAGTCACCATCGAATCACTCGCCGCCGAGCGCTTCATCGTGCTGGAGCGCCGGCTTTCACCCGCGCTCTTTGACGGGGTGATCGCCCTCTGCAGCTCGGCTGGCTTCTCGCCGGAGATCAGCCACCAGTCCTCGGAGTGGCCGAGCGTTCTGACGCTGGTGGAGTCGGGCGAGGGAATCGCTCTTGTCCCCTCAGGGGTCCGCTATCTTGCCACGCCCGGGCTGGTCTTCTCCGAGCTTGAGCCGCGGGGAACCTATGCCGGCGTCTCGGTCGCATGGAACCCGGATCGAGACAGCCCGATCCTGCAGGCATTTCTCCAACTGGTTCAGAAGAACAAGGAGCGGATCCAGAAAAGCCGCCGCGAGTAGCGACGGCTCCCCGGATCTCCATGGCTGCTCTACTCCGCTGTGGCGGTCTTATGCCCGGCAAGCTTCTCCGGCATGTCCGCCAGCACCCACGTCATGACGGCAAGCGACGCGACATTCTTGCGGAACTCCTGCGGGTCCACCTTGTCGAGCGTATCCGCCTCGGTGTGGTGCCAGTCAAAATAATGCGCTCCGGTCGTCCGCTCGCCCAGGCCCGGGACGCCGTCGTGCATCATCGGCTCGATGTCTGAGCCGCCGCCGCCCGCCGTCACCTTGTCCGCCCCGATCGAGGTCAGCAGGGTTCCGATCTCCTGCAGCATCTCGAGCGAGTGCTGCTCCGCCGGCTCCAGCTTCGGTGCCGCCACTGCCGGTCCACCCGGCACCGCCCGCCGCCCGCCGCCCGAAGATCCATAGCCGAAGCCCACCGGGGCCTCCGCCCCGCCGTCCATCTCAATCGCCGCGACCTGGGTCGACAGCTTGTCACCGAGCATCGCCCGATACGCCTTTCCGCCGGCGTCGCCATTCTCTTCATTCACCCAGAAGACGACGCGGATGGTCCGCTTCGGAACCATGCCGAGCTTCTTGATCTCGGCCACGGCCGCAAGCGTCGCCATGATCCCGGACCCATCATCCTGGGCTCCCTGCCCAACGTCCCACGAGTCGATGTGTCCGCCGATCACGACCATCTCCTCCGGGTGCTCGCTTCCGACGAGATCGCCCATGACGTTGCCGCTCTTTGCATCGGCCTCCATGTGCGCCTCCATCTGGAGATGCACCTTCACCGGTTTGCCCTCAGCCGACAGCCGATCGAGCATCATGGCGTCTTCAAGCGAGATCGCTGCCGCAGGAATCTTCGGCTGCTTCGCGTCATACACCAGTGTCCCGGTATGCGGCGTCTGCATCGCCAGCGGGGTGATCGACCGCACCAGTATCCCGACCGCCCCCATCGCCGCAGCCTGCGAGGCTCCGGCTGTCCGGTACATTACGGTCCGGCCATAGCCCTCGTACGGCGCGTTGAAGACGACGATCTTGCCCGCAACCTTATCTTTACCAAGTGCCTTCAGGGCATCGAAGCTCGGAACCACAACGACCTCCGCAGTGAGGCCGCCCTGTGCTGTTCCTACACTCATCCCCAGCCCAAGCATGTGCAGCTGCTTCTCCACCGGCGCGATGATCGCTCCCGACTCCTTGCCACGCACCCACTTCGGTACCATCACGGGTTGGATGGTGACGTTCGTCAGGCCCTCCCTCTTCATCAGCTCGGCGCTCCATGCGATCGCCCGGTCCAGCGGCTCGCTGCCACTGATGCGCTTGCCGATGTGGTCGCAGAGGTACGCCAGGTTGGCATAGCCTTCGCCATCAGCGAGTGAGGCCTTGATCAATGTGTCCGCCGCAGGCTTGTACTGCGTGGCGAGTGAAGCGGCACCCTGGGCGTGTGTGGCAGAGGCGCCGAGAAGCAGAAACGGAGCAAACAGGCGGGTCGAACGAAGCACGAAGGTCTCCTGAAGAGCGGGTGCAGGCTGGTAATTAGTGCGTTGAGTATGTCCTTACGATACCTCGATTCAACGCACGTTCACACTCTATTCAAGACGCAGTAGCATACGATCCCTACGCTCAAACCTATGTTCAACATGAAAGACCTCTCCCGGCAGATCTTCGCCGCGCTCGGCCAGCGCGTGTCCGTTTCGATCGCCATCCTCGTAGCCTGCGCCCTCCTCCTCACCCCGGCAGCCAGGGCCCAGTACGACAATGGAAGCGTGGTTGGAACGATTCGCGACGCCAGTGGCGCTCCGATCGTCGGCGCGGATGTCAGCATTACCAACACCGCAACCGCAATCGTGATTCAGCTCAAGACCAACGACAGCGGCGCCTACGAGGCCCCGAACGTTCACGTTGGCGTCTATAACGTCACGGCAAAGTCGAGCGGCTTCTCCGACACCGTGGCGCAGAACGTCACCGTCTCCGTCGGCGGCCGCCAGCGCATCGATCTCACCATGAAGATCGGCGCGGCCACCACCACGGTCGAGGTCTCGGACGTGACCCTCCAGCTCGATACGGAGACCAGCGAGCGCGGCCAGACCATCACGAACTATCAGAGCGAAGCGCTCCCGCTCGTCAGCCGGAACTACTCCGACCTGCTCGGCCTTGTTACCGGCTCCCGCCAGGCGCCAAGCGCCGCAACTACCAGCTCGATCAACTCGCTGGTCCGCGCCGGTGCCTACAACATCAACGGTCAACGCAGCATGTTCAACAACTTCCTGCTCGACGGTCTCGATAACAACGCCTACGGCGAAAGCAACCAGGGCTTCGACAACCAGATCATCGCCGTTCCGCCGGACTCCGTCGCACAGTTCCAGGTTGTAACCAATAACGAGAGCGCGGAGTATGGCCGCTCCTCCGGTGCAACCATCAACGTTGCTTCGAACTCCGGCGGCAACAAGTTCCATGCCACCCTCTACGAGTTCTTCCGCAACACGAACCTGAACGCCGCAGGCTTTTTCAAGCCTACGAACACCGGCACCTCGGGCATCGTCGTTCCGTTCAAGAAGCCGACCTTCAATCGCAACCAGTACGGTGTCAATCTCGGCGGTCCGATCAAGAAGGACAAGCTCTTCTTCTTCCTCGACTACGAAGGCTTCCGCCAGGTCCTCAAGCCGCTCAGCGTTCTGACCCTGCCGACGGTGAATGAGCTCAATGGAACGCTCGTATCGCCCGTCCGCAACCCGCTGACTGGTAAGGTCTACGCCGCCGGTTCCACTATCCCCAATGCTGACATCAATCCACTCTCGCGCCAGATCATCACCGCCTTCCGCCAGGTTCCGGGCATCCCGCAGAGCGGCCTCGCCACCACCGGTCTCGCGCAGTTTGATTACGCCGTGCAGGTCCCCTTCACCGATAACTCGGACAAGGGCGATCTCCGCTTCGACTTTCAGCAGAACCCCTCCACCTCCTGGTTCCTCCGCGTCAGCGACCGCAAGGAGAACGCGCTCAACTCGCCCGCGCTCCCGCTCCCGCTCGACGGCCAGACCAACGGTAAGATCCGCGTCCTCGACCAGCAGGTCGTGCTTGGGAACACCCGCCTCTTCGGCTCGAATAAGGTCATGGACGTCCGCGTCGGACTGTCGCGCACCAAGGCCGGCAAGTTCTCGACCTCGATCGGCAGCACCTCCTTCAGCATCCCCGGTCTTCCGACCGACCCAGCCGTATCCGGCGGTCTTCCCACCACCTCGATCACCGGTTTCACCGGCTTCGGCCGTCAGAGCACCAACCCCCAGTTCCAGAACCCCGCCCTGCTCGATCCGAAGATCAACTTCACCTACGTGAAGGGTAAGCACTCCATGAAGTTCGGCTACGAGTACGAGCATGTATGGATGGCGGTCAGCGACAACAACCCGCTCTTCGGCTCCTTCTCCTACGGCGGCGGCTACAGCGCCTGCCCGGCCGGCACCGTCATCCCCGGCGTCGGAACCTGCAGCGCCGCGGCAGGTACCCCGGTCAATCTGACCTCCTCTACCGTCTCTGACACGTACTGGGCCGACTTCCTCTTCGGAACCACCAGCGCATACTCCGCGGCGAACGTCTTCACTGCACACCTTCGCCAGACCTTCCACAGCGCTTACGCGCAGGACGACTGGAAGGCCCTTCCCAACCTGACCCTGAACCTCGGTGTCCGCTGGGAGTTCGGCTCGCCCTACTCGGAGCAGAACAACTACATTTCGAACTTCGACCCCACAACGCAGACGGTCCTGACGACGACGCCCGGTGCCTCAGGTGCAAACCTGACCTCGGTCTCAGGCGGCGGCTACTACAACAAGACACTGGTCAATCCTGACTTCAACGACTTCGCCCCCCGCGTCGGCTTCTCCTACGCGCCGGACCAGAAGACCGCCGTC